>JAPPMM010000059.1 GCA_028819075.1 Gammaproteobacteria bacterium | reverse complement strand
GCCGCGAGGCAGGTCTCTACCAAGAAAAGCGGCTTCCGCTTGACATGGATACTGATGCTCGACGTGCCCCGGAGCGTGATCGCGCTGCCGGCGCCGGTCTGACCACCCGAGATCAGGCCGCGGGCCCCGGCAAGGCGTCCGACCAGCGCGTCGGAGAGGCTGGTGATGGGCGCGATCGCGAGTTCGTCGGCCGTGACCGAGGTGATGGTCTGTCCCAGGCGGCGCCGCTGCGTGGGCGCGCCGGTTCCGGTCACCACGATCTCGTCCAGGTTCAGGGCCACCTCCTGGAGTTGGAAGTTGGCCTCGACGGACTGGTCGACCGCAACGGTGACCTCCACGGTTGCCGCCGCGAAGCCGATGCGCTCGACGCGCACCGTATGGGTGCCGACGTTGACCCCCAGCAGGAGGTAGCGGCCGTTCGACGCGGAGAGCGCGCCGACGTTCAACTCGGGCAGGAAGACCTGTGCCGAGGAGATGGGCTGCCCGGTGGCGGCGTTGGTGACGAGCCCGGTGATCCGCCCCTGCTGGGCCGCCAGCGGGAGGGACCACACAAGGGCGAGGGCCAGAACGGCGGCGCGGCCAATGACCGGGAGCGCCATCCAGGTCGGGCGGTGACTGGTTGCAGACGTGGACTCTCTCATTGAACCTCCTGCGTTTGTCGCATGCGGAAGGGAGCGCTCCGTACGACTCCCAGCACAATCGACGAGATGCTGTAGCTGCTTGCCGCCGCTGCCCGCGTGATGGCGCGGATGGTCGGCTGATCGAGATGGTCGGCGGGCCGCCCGATCGCATACGCGAACAGATGCTCGGTGAAGTTGCGCACGAGCGGGATCGGACGCTTGAGGAGCACCGCGGCCAGATCTCCGGGCGAGCTCAGGGCGGTGCCGTCGTAGAAGGTGCCGCGGGTGTCGAGCGGGGCCATGTTCTCACGCACCCGCCAGCGTCCCGTGACGTCGAAGTTGTCGAGCGCGAGGCCGATGGGGTCGATGAAGTTGTGGCAGGAACTGCACACGGGGCTCGAGCGATGCAACTCCATGCGCTCGCGCGTCGTCAGGATGCGGTCCCCGTCGGCGTCCGGGCTGCCCTCAAGGGTCGGGACGTTGGGTGGAGGGGGCGGCGGAGGCGTCCCCATCAGCACCTCCATCACCCATTTGCCGCGCAGCACGGGCGAGGTGCGGCCCGACATGGATGTGAGGTGCAGCACGCTCCCGTGGCCGAGCACGCCTCGGCGGCGACCGTCCGGATACCGCACGAGGCGGAAATCGTCGCCCTGGAAGTCGCCCTCGATCCCGTAATGCCGCGCGAGCCGCCAGTTGAGGAAGGAGTAGTTCGCATCGAGCAGTTCGAGCAGGCTCCGGTCTTCCCGAACCAGGTAGTCGAAGAGCAGCTCGGTCTCCCGCACCATGGCTCCGGCCAACTGCTGCGAGAAGTCCGGGTAGAGGTAGGACTCCGGCCACACCTTGCCCACGTCCTGCAGCCTCAGCCACTGGTGGGCGAAGCGCGTGGCCAGGGTCTCGGAGCGCGGATCCCGCAACATGCGCTCGACCTGCGCCTCCAGGACCTCCGGTGCCGAAAGCCGGCCGCTCCCCGCCACCTCCAGCAGCTCCTCGTCGGGCACCGTCGCCCACAGGAAGAAGGAGAGCCGGGTGGCGAGATCGATGTCGCTCAGGGGGTAGCCCTCGCCGGGCCGGGTGTCGGCGGGCTCGCGCTCCAGCCGGAAGACGAACTCCGGGGACACCAGAATCGCCTGCAGACCCATCTGCACCCCGGCCTCGAAGCCCTCGTCGGCCGCCGCCGCGTCGTAGAAGCGCATCAGGTCGGCGATGTCGTCGGACGAAGGCGGCCGGCGGTGGGCGCGCGTGGCGAGCCGCGACAGGATCGACTGCGCGCAGGGACGAGCTTCCCCGGGGGCGGATGGACGGCAGGTGAAGATGCGCTGCCGACTCTCGGTCTGTCCCACCCCGGAGACATTGGCCGGGCCGGTGATGAGCAACTCCTTCAGGTGCGTAAGGCCCGTTACCCCGTAGCTGCCTCCCGCCGTCCCCGCGGCCGACCAGGCGGCCGGGCTGAAGCGGTCCTCGTAGGGTCCCTCGATGACTGTTGACGAAGGCGGCCGACACCTTGCGCTGGCCAGCCCGCACGAAAATCGGTTCGGTCTCGATGGCGGGCACGGTGCGCACGGCGTTGTACTCGAGCCTGAGCAGCGCGACCGGTTCCCCGTCGATGGAGATGTCGATGTCCTCGGCGGCGACCTGGTTGCCGCTGCCGAACTCCGTCTCCACCCGGAAGACGTACTCGCCGTCCGCCGGGAAGTCGTGCGTCACCACCATCCCGCCCCGGGTGCCGAAGGGCGCTCCCTCGACCTGCTCCCACGCGTGCTGCGACACCTCGAGGGGGTTGCGGTGCTTGGTGGTGGAGGACAGGGCCTGCGGGTTTCCGATGGCGAGCCGGCTGACGTCGATGGCGGCCTTCAGGTAGGAGTCCAGCAGGGTGGTCGAGAGGCCCTGGGCGGCGGACATGTTGTCGAAGCTCCCCACCAGCAGATCCTCGGGAAGCCAGTTGTCCGCGTTCACCTCGAGTCCCAGGAGTTCGTGGATGACGCGCTCGTATTCGGGCCGGCTGAGCCGCTGAAACCGCCGCGTGCCCAGATTGGGGAGCGCGCTGGCGACCTCGTCGACGGAGGATTCCAGCGTCTCCACCAGCGACAGCAGGGTATCGGCCGACGGGCGCGGAATCCCGGGCGGCGGCATCATCCCCGCGCGAAGCTTGCGGATCATCTTTTCCGCGGTCTCCCGCTCCTCTGTGGCGGCCTCCACGGCGAAGTGCTGCAGAGAGAGGTTGCCGGTGAGGAGCGCGTCGTTGTGGCAGACCACGCAGTACTGCTGGACGACGGCCGTGAGCGCGGGGGACGGCGGGGCGGGGGAGGGAGTGGAAACGGGCTCGGTCGCGTGGGGGGCGCCAAAACCGACGTCGAGTGACGCAGTTCCAACGGCATTGGAAGTGCCGCTGCCCACAAGCAGGCCAAGGCTGGCCAGGGACCACGTTGCGAGGAGAACCGAACTCTCGGAGAGTCTCTTCATGCGCCGCCTCTGAGACCGTCTGGAGCAGGCCCGCTGCGTGTCGGCAGGCACACACCGCTCCCTAGCCTATAACTAATACGTTGCGCGAGGCTCTACCGCACGGGTTGCGAGGAGGTTGGTGCACAGGGAACTCGGCACGATGGAGGTGCTGAACGGCCCTGAACCGGCCGAGTCGGCGGGCTCGCGGGGCGACGCAGGCGTTGGCGCGAGTCTGCGTCAGCCGACGCTCATGGCGTCGGGGTAAGCCTGACCACAGTAGTGGCGCGGCCCGCGTCGCCGGTGAAGCTCACGCGGATGGTATTATCCGATTGGCCGGATACGATCGCCGTGGCATCGGTCGCGGCGGCGTCGATCAGGGTGCCGAAAAGCTCAACATCGTAGTCGCGTCCCGGCGAGCCTTCGAGAGTGAGCAGCCAACCGTCGTCGTCGGCCACCAGGTCGATGATCCGCAGGCCCGTTCTGCGCTGACCCGGCTCCAGGTCGATGCGCGGCGGGGCCACCGCCAGCCCGCCCTCCCAGCGCACCACGATCTCGGCAACATCGTCCTGGTCCATGGCTTCGGTTTCGGCACCCCCGGCTCCGGATGCGTCGCTGCCAACCTGGACGCGGACGGCCCCCCCGGAGGGCGCCGGAACGCCATCCACCGTGATCGACGGGTTGCGGGCTCCGACGGGCACGTCGGGAACGAATTCGAGATCCAGCCGGGGACCTCGCCAGCGGATGATCGCTCGCTGCTCGCCACCGGCGGAGTTCCAGTTCTGGCGAATCTCCACGTCCAGGGTCGTGTTCCCGGCGCGCAGTCCGCGGATCGTGGCCGTCGGCCAGTCCGGGGGCAGCTGGGGTGCGAGCCGGGCCCGCCCCCGCGGCGCGTCCGGCTGCCACCCGAAGACGCCTCGCAGCAGGGGCGTGACGAGCATCGAGGTCGCGAAGAACTGGTGCGGCACGGTCTGGTCCAGAGGCTGGTAGAAGCTGCCGGACAGCAGTTCCGGATGGCGTCCCAACGCCCAGTCGAAGGTCATCTGTTTCACCGCGTCCATCAGGTGGAAGCCTGCCCAGGGACGGCGGTAGCGGTACTGGGCCCACGCCGCGAAACCGGTCACGAAGGGCCAGACGGTGCCCATGTTGTACTGGAGCGGGTCATAGAGGTCACTCTCCGTCGAGAGCATGTGCGCACCCCAGTCTGACGACACCCGGTCGCCGGCGATCCTGAACAGGGTGGAGCGTGCCCGTTCATCGTCGAGCAGGCCGAACGAGGCCGCCGTGGCGGGCCACACGGTGAGGTTGTCGTTGGTGCCGCCCCCGCGGAGGATCGCGAAGGCGTGGTGCCCCTCCGCTTCCCGCCAGTAGGCCTCGTTGAGCGTTCTTCGTGCCTCGGGCGCCAGACGGGCCGCAACCGCCCCGACCTCCCCGTCACCCACATGTTCCGCCAGCACGCGCGTCCCCTGGAGGGCCGCGACCCAGACCGCGGCGAGGTAGATGTCCTGGTGGATGGCCTCCCCCAGCCCCCCCACCTCGACCGCGCCGAGACCGCCCACCGTGTTCTCGATGATGCCGTCGCCGTCGGTCTCGGCGGTCAGGCACCACTCCCACGCGCGCCGGTAGGCCGGCCAGAGCTCGCGCACCAGCTCGTCGTCGCCGCTGGCCCGCCAGTACTCGTACAGCGCGAGCATCCAGTAGGGCGTGGTGTCGGCGTGGTAATAGGCGTAAGAGTAGGAGTCGAACCAGTCGATGTGCGCGGCGGCCTGCGAAATCTCATGGGTGATCTTGCCGTCGGCGCGCTGGTAGCGGGCGAGAAACGCCAGCTCCTCGGCCACCAGATCCCACTGGCCCAGCGCGTCCATGGCGAAGGTGTTGATGGCCGCATCGCCGCCGAAGAACCAGCCGAAACCGGGGCGGGTGCCGTTGCGCGACAACCCCCAGCCGGCGACGAAGCCGCACCCCAGATCCGGGTTGCACACCCGCTGTTCCTCCAGGTTGATCTTGGCCCACTCGAGCGCGAGATCCAGTTCGGCATCGGGGGTCTCGACCGAGACGGTGGACGCGAGCGCGCGACCGGCCCACAACCGCTTGTCGTAATAGAGCCCCTCGGCGTTCGCGATGAGCTCGCGGTAGCTCTCGAAGACGGTCTCGCGGGGGCCGGTGCCGGCCGCGACCGCGATGGGGATGAACTCTCGCCCCGCCCGCTCCGGATCGACCGGAATCACCATCGTGCGGGGCGCCTCGCCCAACTGGTGCGCCGGATGCTCCACCGAGTTGGTCGCCCACGGCGACCCCACGACCGCGTTGCGGGTCTGCAGGCTCTCGGAGAGGACGAACAGGCGCCGCTCGGCATCCCAGTACGCGTACTGTCCGCCCAGCGAGCCCGGCCACATGTAGTTCAGCACGGGCTCGAACTCGGCGACGATCTCGAGCGGCTCGGGGGTGTCGACCTCCAGCAGCACGAGGAGGCCGGACGTGGCCGTGTCCGCGGGCGCGAGGATGTGCTGGCGCACCTGGAAGGCAGCGTGGCTGTAGGTGATGGTCGCCAGCTCGGGCCGCACGTGCACCGTGCGCGCCACCTGGCCCCCGGGGATCGGAGCGCCATAGCGGGGCGTGGTGAAGCTCAGGCGGAAGCCGTTTCCGACCTTCAGCGGATGCACCCACAGTTCGGCTTCACCGGTCTCGAGCCCCAGCCACGCCGCGCGCGGGCCGACCACGCCGAGGTACTCCCCGGGACGCACCGGGCCGGTGAGTTCGATGGGGGAAGGGATGATGTCGAAGCGCGGCACGGAGAGGGTGGTCAGTTCGATGGGCGAGGTAAGTTGGGCGCGCGCGGGCGTGCCGAAGACCGAAATGGAGGTCGCCGTGACAACAATGGCCGCGAACAGGCGGAGCGCTCTGCGTGGACGAACGCGAAGAACCATCTGACTGCCTCCCCCGGGGCGGGACTGGGTGGGTTGCAGTCAGCCTACAGCGTGCAGCCTCGGAAACCTAGTCCTCCCGCCACCCTTGCCTGGCTGGCCGCCGACGCTTTCCCCCACGCAGGACGCCGCATGGACGACGCGCTTCTTGATTGCGGCTGGTGTCATGGTTCTCTTGCAGGGGGTGGGAGTCTTCCCCGTCACCTCTCGCGTAGGCATCCCGCATGCGCCATGGATCAGACCTGCCTCCGGAAGGGCTTGGGCCTCGCGGGAAGCGAGCAGGTGGCCCTTGACCCCTGAAGGGGCGGATCAGCCGAACCTGACCGGCGGCCGCGCCGGGCCGATCGCCTTCATGGCCCGAAACAGCGTGGCGGCGAACGTGCTCATGCTGTTTCTGCTCCTCGCGGGCCTGGCGGCAGCGAGAAACCTGGTTCAGGAGATCCTTCCCGAACTGTCCCTGGATCAAGTCCAGGTCCTCGTCGTTTATCCCGGCGCGACGCCCGGGGAGATCGAGGAATCGATCGTCACCAAGATCGAGGAGCAGATCCGGGGCGTGGAGGGCCTGGACCGGGTGGAAGCGACCGCTTCCGAGGGCTTCGGCTCGGTCATCGCGCAGTTCAAGTCGGGCACCGATGTCGATCGCGCGATCAGCGAGGTCAAGGCCGAGGTCGACCGCATCATCACCTTTCCCGAGGAGGCGGAACGGCCTCAGGTGCGCGAGATCACGAGCCGGCAGAACGTCATCCGCCTGCTGGTTCACGGCGATGTCCCGGAGCGCGCCCTCAAGGAACTGGCGTACGAAATCGAGGAGGGCATCTCGTCCCTCCCGGAGGTGTCGCTGGCCGAAGTCAGCGGTGCCCGGCCGTACGAGGTCTCCATCGAGGTCCCGGTCAGCCGGCTGCGGGCGCTGGGTCTCACGCTCGAGGATGTCGCCATGGCGGTGCGGCAGGGCTCGATGGAGCTGTCGGCCGGCAGGATCTCCGACGGCGAGAACGAGATCCTGGTCCGCACGCTGGGCAGGAACTACGACCAGGGCGACTTCGAGGACATCATCGTCCTGACCCGCTCGGACGGCACATCGGTCCGCCTGAACGAGATCGCAACCGTGCGGGACGGATTCGCGGACACCGATCTGAGCGTGCGCTACAACGGCCGGCGAGCCGTCGGCATCGACGTCTACCGCGCGTCGAACGAGAAAGTCCTCGAGATAGCGGAAGCGGTAAGGCAGTATCTCGCGGGCGAAGTGCTCCCCGCCCTGCCGCCCGGGGTTGAGGTCGAAATCTGGAAGGACGACTCGGTCGAGGTCTCCGGAAGGCTCGGCCTGATGATCGAGAACGCGCTGCTGGGGCTGGCGCTCGTCCTCCTGGCCCTCACCCTGTTCCTCGAGGTCCGGCTCGCGCTCTGGGTGGCCATTGGCCTGGCGGTCTCGTTCATCGGGGCCTTCCTGTTCATGGAGTTCCTGGGCGTCTCGGTCAACATGTTCTCGCTGATGGCGCTCGTTCTCGCGCTGGGGATCGTCGTGGACGACGCGATCGTCGTGGGGGAAAGCGTCTTCACGCAACGGGAGCGGGGCGTTGGCGGGGTTGCCGCGGCGATCCAGGGGACGCGGCGGGTCAGTGCGCCGGTCATCTTCTCCGTGCTCACCACGGTGACGGCGTTCTCCGCGCTGCTGACCGCGCCCGGCCCGCAGGGTGAACTTGGTCGTCCGATTCCGCTGGTGGTGATCACGGTCCTCCTGATTTCCCTGGTGGAGTCCCTTCTGGTGCTGCCGAACCACCTGGCCCACCTGCCCGCTCCGGGCGCCTCGCGCGAGGGCTGGCTGTCCGGGCGGCTCAACCGTGTCCGGGGACGAGTGGATGCCCTGCTGAAGCGGGTCGTGGATGGTCCGCTGGACCGCGGACTGCGTCTGTCGGTCGACCAGCCCGGCATCGTGCTCGCCTCCGCGGCGGGACTGCTCGTGCTCACGATGGCAGTCGTCAATGCTGGCGTGGTCCCCAATCAGTTCCTGACCCCCATCGAGGGTGAAGTCGTCTCCGCCAACCTGGAGATGCCGGTGGGCACGCCCGGGGAACGGACGTCCGCGGTTGCGGCGCAACTCGAGGCTGCAGGGCATCGCGCCGTTGAGCGCATCTCGCGCGAGCGCGATGCGGATGCGGATCCCCTGGAGGTCGGGGTCGCCGTGACGGTCGGCCAGTCCGCGGCGCTCTACGACCCCCTGGGCGGCAACGCGGTGGAGGCCGCGCGTGGCCACCTGGGCGCCGTCCAGTTCAAGCTCATCGACTGGGAGCGCCACGACATCGCTCCATCCACCTTCGAGCGGCTCTGGCGCGAAGAGGTCGGGGTGCTCCCGAGCGCGAGATCGCTGTCGATTTCCTCGAACCTGATCACGCTCGGACTTCCGGTGCACTTCGAGCTCTCGCATCCGGACCCCGAGCGGCTCGCCGTGATCGCGGACGAGTTCGTGACCGAGCTGAATGGCATCGACGGCGTCTTCGACGTGCGCAGCAACCCCGATGAAGGGTTCCGCGAACTGCAGCTGGAGCTGAAGCCGGCGGCCCGCACGCTGAATCTGACGGTCGGCCATTTCGCGTCGCAGGTGCGTTCCGCCTTCTTCGGAGCCGAGGCGCTGAGGGTGCAGCGCGGGCGCGAGGACGTGGGTGTGTTCGTGCGCCTCCCCGAGGACGAGCGCGATTCCGCCGTCGATGTGGAGCGCTACCTGGTGCGCACGCCCGGCGGCGAGGTTCCGCTGGGTCAGGTGGCGTCGGCCGGTTTCGCACGGTCGGCGGCCACCATCCATCGGATGGACGGGCGCCGCGCGGTCACCGTGACCGCGGATGTCGATCCGGTGCTCGCGACCGGCCAGCAGGTCAACCGGAGCCTCGAGGAAGGCATCCTGGAGCGACTGTCGGCCGAGGACCGCCTTTTCGAGCACACCTATGGCGGCCAGCGCAAGCAGCAGGAGGAGGCCAATGCCGATCTGAGCCGTTCGCTCTTTCTGGCGCTCCTCGTCATGTACGCGCTAATGGCGATTCCCTTCGGTTCCTACACCCAGCCCCTGATCATCCTGGCAGCGGTGCCGCTGGGGGTGATCGGCGCTGTCGCAGGGCACATGCTTCTCGGGCTGAGCCTGGGCATCTGGTCGATGTACGGGCTGATCGGGGTGAGCGGCGTGGTCGTCAACGACTCACTGATGATGATCAAGTTCATCAACGACCTGAAGGCGTCCGGGCTCCCGGTGCGGGACGCGATCGTTGCCGGCGCCAAGGACCGCTTCCGGGCCATCCTGCTGACTTCCGTGACGACGTTCGTGGGGGTCGCCCCGCTGGTCTTCGAGACCAGTACCCACGCGCAACACCTCGTGCCCCTGGCCGCGTCCGTGGGGTTCGGGGTCCTGATCGCCACGGCGCTGCTCATGCTCGTGATCCCGGCGCTCCTCATGGCCCAGCACTTGATCGTAGCCGGGAGGGCAGCCAGGGCCTGAGCAGCCGGGGCCTGAGCTGCCAACCCGACGAGCGCTCGTCGTGGAGGGCGGCGGCCAGCGGTTCAACCTCAGCAATGCGCGGCCAGAACCTCCCCCAGAGCCTCGACCGCCTTGTCCAGCTGGTGGGAGGTCACGTAGGGTGCCGGCCCCAGGCGCAACGAACTGCCACGGAAGTCCGTGTGGATGCCGCGCCTCCCGAGCTCGCCGCAGATCTTCCCTGCGAGGGGGGTGGTCAGGGCCAGAAAGCCGCCTCTCCGGGACAATGGCACCGTGCGATCTCGCGAGAGAATCCGCGGATCCGGGTCCAGGGCATCGATCCCCGCCGCGAGTTGGCGAATCTGCTGCAGGCTGATGCGCCGAAGGCGCTCCGGGACGAGCCCTTTCTCCCGGAAGAACCTGAACACCGCCGCCGCCCGATAGTGACTGACCGGATCGTAGGTCGAGCCCGCGAAGCGCAGATGTCCTTCCCCGTAGGGGGGTCCGCCCTGTCGGCGTCCGGCTGCCAGCGTCCCGAACTCGGCGAACCACCCGGTCAGCACCGGCCTCAGCCGGCAGTGCCGCGGGAACCTCAGAAAGCAGTTCCCCTCGCCCAATTGACAGTACTTGTAGCCGCCGCCCGTCACGAAGGCGTCGGCGAGCCCCGACTTCACGACCGAGAACGGGACTGCGTTGAGCGAGTGATAGGCGTCCACGAGCAGTTCCGCGCCGACCCGCGCGCAGGCGGCTGCCACCTCGTCCAGTCCGTCGACGATCCGGGCGTCGCGAAAGAGCACCGAGGACACCAGCACCGCCGCCGTGCGGCCGTCCACCTCCGCGACGAGCGCATCCGCCACGGGGGCGCCATCCGCGGTCGGCACTGTCCTGATCTCGATTCCCTCGCGCCCGAGCCGTTCCAGCTGGCGCCGGATCGTATGGAACTCGCCATCGGTGGTCACGACGCGCGGCCGCTCCCGCAAGGGCAGCGCCGACAGAAACCGGGTGACCAGCTCGTGCGTGTTTTGCCCCAGCGCGATGTGGCCGTCCGGGTCGTCCAGCAGGCGGCGGTACCCTCCCCGCACCTCGGCGGCCAACTCGAACGCGCGCTCCCACTTGTCGTCCACAAGTTCGGCGGCGTCGAGCCATGCCTGCCGCTGGGCGTCGAACGCCACGTCGGGCCACGCCTGGTGTGAATGCCCGGTAAGGAGCACGCGCTCCGACACCCGGAAGCGGGAGTAGTGGCGCACCAGGTCTTCGGTCATCCGCGTGCCCCTTGCAGCGGTCTGCGCCGCTCGTCACGGTGTCCGGGTGCCGGAAGGGAACCCGGGAAGGTGACCGGACGGCTTTGGAGGGTTTCATGCAGAACGCTACAACGATGAATCGGGGCGATGCCAGCCGCGCCCGGCGGTTCCCCCGGGGAGCCCGGGTGACCGTCGAGGCGCTGGCCGGCGATCCCTACCCCCTGTTCCACGAACTCCGGGCTGCGGAACCGGTGACATGGGTTCCGGAGCTCGGCATGTGGATGCTCACGCGCCGGGACGACATCGTGGAGGTGCTGGCCGACTGGAAACGCTTCACAACCGACGCGCCCGCCTCCACCATCCGCGACATCTTTGGCTCGCACATGCTCACAACCGACGGCGAGCCCCAGATCCGCTACAAACGCCGCTTCATCGGCCCGTTTCGGCGCGGCAACCTCGAGCGCAATCTGCTCGGGACGGTGCGGGCGGTGCTTGACCGGCTGATGGGAGAGCTGGAAGACGGTCGGCGGCGCGCGGCCGATCTGCGGGCCCGGCTGGCGCGGCCACTGTCGGTGCGGAGCATCTGCCGGGTGCTGGGGCTTCCGGAACGCGATGGACCCCGCCTGCTCGCCTGGTACGACGACTTCGCCGCGGCGCTCGAGAACTTCACCGGCGATCCCGAGGTGCGGAGGAGGGGGAAGGCCGCGGCCCGCGAGTTCGGCAAGTACGTGACGCCCTTCCTGCAGGGGAGGAGCTCCGTGCCCGAGGGCTCGACCATCGCGGGGCTCCGCACCGACGCGGAGCCGCTTGCGGAGGCGGAGATGGTCGCCAACCTGCTGATCATCCTCTTCGGCGGCATCGAGACCACCGAGTCGGCCATCGCCAGCGCCATCTGGGCCGCGCTGACTCACCGGACGGTTTCGAGGCTGGCCGCGTACGACCCGGACCGGCTGGACGATGTGTTCGAGGAGTCTCTCAGGTGGGACGCGGCCGTCCAGTCCTGCACGCGTTTCACCACGGAGGCGGTCGAGATCCGGGGCGTGAGGATCCCCGCCAACGAGACCGTCCAGTGCATGCTGGGCGCCGCCAACCGCGATCCCGCCCACTTCGACGATCCCGACCGCTTCGATGCGGACCGGCCCAACGCGCGCGACCACCTGTCCTTCGGCGCCGGGCGCCACTTCTGCCTGGGAGCCACCCTGGCGCGCATCGAGGCGCGGGAGGCGCTGGCGCGGGTGTTCCGCCTGCCGGGCCTGCGACTCGACCCGGAGCGGCCCAGCCGCCCGCACGGCCACGAGTTCCGGGCCCCGCCGGGGGTTTGGGTGGTGTGGGGGTGATATGTTCGAGGAAGCGTGGGGCATGGGGCGCGGCCGGGACTGAGGCAGACCGCCGGCGGTGGCGAACGCGCGCTCCTGCCCGCCATCCCCCGGTTTCAAGGAGCATTCCCGTGAGTTCATCCGCAGACTTCCGGCCGGCGCCGATCCCCAGCCGAAACTCCAGTGCGCGCCGTCGCCTTGCGGCCGTCTCCGTCGCGGCCGTCTCCGTCGCGGCCGTTTGCCTCGCCGCCGCGCTGCCGCTCTCCGCCCAGGATCCGCCCCGCGTCGCCCCCGAAGGCTACGGGCGCTGGGAGAATCTCGGGCCTGCTCTGCTCTCGCCGCATGGCGACTGGGTCGCTTACACGGTCAGCCGCGTCGACGAGACCGCGGAACTGCGGGTACGGCGCCTGAGCGAGGATGCGACGCGCGTCTTCCCCTGGGGACGGTCTCCGCGCTTCTCGCCGGACGGGGGCTGGCTGGCGTGGACCGTGGGGCTTTCGCCCGACGAGACGGAACGACGCGAAGAGGAAGGTGATGCGCTCCGCGAGGGGGCGGCGTTGCTCGACCTGGCCACCGGCGATATGCGCGAGTTTGCATCGGTGTCCGGGTGGAGCTTCGACTCGTCGGGACGATTCCTTGCGCTGCGCGCGGATCCGCCCGAGGAGCCGGCGGGGAAGGGCGCCGACCTGCGGATCGTGGTGCTGGCCACGGGCTCCGAGACGAGCTTCGGCAACGTCGGGGAGATGGCGTGGAGCTCCTCCGGGTCGCGGATCGCAATGGTGATCGCCACCGGAACCGACCTGGGGAACGGCGTGCAGGTCTACGATGCCGGCTCGGGCACGCTGCAGTCGGTGGATGCGTCGGGGGCCGGCTACCGGGGGCTGGCCTGGCGCGACGATGCGGCCGACCTGGCGGCCCTGCGCTCGCGTGAGGATGCCTCGGCGGGGGGTTCCGCCTACGACGTGCTGGCTTGGCGCGGCCTCGACCGCGGACCGGAGATGGTCGTGCTGGGCGAGGGCGCGGCTGGCATCGCGAACGGCCTGGAGGTCGTGGACCGGGCGCCGCAGTGGTCCGACGAGGGCGCCATAATCTCCATCGGGCTCCGGTCCCGTGAAGAAGAAGATGCGCAGGATGCCGGCGCGACCGGGACCAGTGAGGCCGACGCCGACGAGACGGGGTCGGCCGATTCGCAGGACGACCAGCCGGACCTGCCCGGGCTGCAGATCTGGCACAGCCGGGATTTGCGCATCTTCCCGCAGCGGCAGGCGGCGGAGGGCCGCGACGCGAACCGCACCCTGCTGGCCGTCTGGCATCTGGACGAGAACCGGGTCGTCACCATCGGCTCCGACCTGATGGCCGACGCAACCCTGTTGCACGGCTGGGGTTTCGCCCTGGAGGATATCGCCGAACCCTATCCTTTCGGCGCGATGTTCGGCCGGCCGTATCACGACGTCTGGTCGATCGACGTGGATAGCGGGGAGAGGCGCCGGCTTCTCACCCGGGTGCGCTACGAGTGGCCCGGCGCGGGCGGCCGCTGGCTGGTGTCGTACGACGGGGCCAACTACTGGAGCCTGGAGGTTGCAACCGCGGAGCGGCACGACCTGACCTCGAACCTCGCGACCTCCTTCGCCAACACGGAATACGACACACCCACCGATGTCGTCCCGCCCTTCGCTTTCGGCCCCGGGGGATGGCTGGAGGACGACGCCGGAGTCCTCCTCTACGACAAGCACGACATCTGGCGCGTCGCGCTGGACGGGAGCGGCGCAACGCGGCTCACCGCCGGTGCCGAGGCCGGCATCACGCACCGGGTCGCCAGCCTTCCGGATGACGATATCCCCGGCCTCGATCCGGGCGCATCGCTCCATCTCACGCTCTACAACGAGAGGACGGAGCAGCGGGGGTACGCGCGCGTCGCGCCGGGCTGGGACGGGCCCGTGGAGACGCTGGTATTCGAGGACGCGCTGGTGGGCGGTCTTGCGCGCGCGGACAGCGCCGACATCCTGCTCTACCGCGCCGAGGCCTTCGACGACCCGCCCGACTACTTCGTCGGTGGTCCCGATCTGGCCGACGCCGTTCAGGTCACCGACATCAACCCGTTCATCGCCGAAGTCGCGTGGGGCCGGGCCGAGCTGGTGGACTTCACGAGCGAGAGCGGGCGGGACCTGCAGGCGGTGCTGCTCTACCCGGCGGGCTACGAGGCCGGGACGGCCGTGCCCACCATCGTCTACACCTACGAGATGCTCTCGCCCCAGATGCACCGCTTCATCGCCCCCAGCGAGCGCGACTACTACAACTTCACGGCGTGGACCCAGCACGGCTACGCGGTGCTGCTCCCGGACATCGTCTACCGGGCCCGCGACCCGGGCGTGAGCGCGCTGGAGTCGGTGCGCGCGGCTGTGGCCAGGGTGGTCGACATGGGGGTGGCCGATCCGGACGCGGTCGGGCTCATCGGGCACTCCTGGGGCGGCTACCAGGCGACCTTCCTGCCCACCCGGACCGACATCTTCGCCGCCTCGGTGGCGGGCGCGCCCCTCACCGACTTCGTGAGCTTCATGGGGGCCATCCACTGGAACCCGGGGATCCCCGAGGTCGACCACTGGGAGACCGGCCAGGCCCGGATGGAGGTGCCGTTCTGGGAGGATCCCGAGGCGCACCGGCGCAACTCGCCCATCCACGAGGTGCACAACCTGGAGACGCCGCTGCTCATGGCCTTCGGCGACGACGACGGGGTCGTCGACTGGGACCAGGGCACCGAGTTCTACAACTTCGCGCGCCGCGCCGGGAAACAGATGGTGCTGCTGGTCTACGAGGGCGAGGACCACGGACTGCGCGAGGAAGCCAACCAGAAGGACTATCACCGCCGCATCCTGGAGTGGTTCGGCCACTACCTGAAGGGCGATCCGGCCCCGTCATGGATCACGGACGGTGTGTCCCTGCAGGACCTTGAAGACGAGAAGAGGCGAGTGGCCGGCGGCGGGAAGAGAGCCGGCGGCACCTCGTGACGAGCCGAACGGAGCCAGCCTCACCCGGCACGGAGCCGGTCGAACAGCCCGCCGCCCGATACGCGGACCGCGCCCGCCGCTTCGATGAAGAGGCGGCCGGGAGGGCCGGCGCGGTCCGGTTTTGCGAGCGGCTCCGGCTGGTGGTCTTCGTGGCCAGCGCGGTTGGCGCCTGGCTCCTGATCTCCCAGGGACGAGGCCAGGGGGTCTGGCTGCTCATGGCCGGGGCGGTCGTGGCCTTCGTGATCGTCGTAGCGCGACACCGGGCCGCCCAACGGCGGCTGCGACGCGCGGAGTTGATGGCCGACTTCAATCGCGAGGGGATCGCCCGCGTCGAGCGGCGCTGGTCCGACCTGCCGCGGCCGTTCAGTCCGCCCGTGCCGCGGAACCACGACTACGCGGACGACCTGGACCTGCACGGTCACGCGTCGCTCGTTCACCTGACGGGGGTCTGCGGAACCGCACCCGGCCGGTCGACGCTCTGGTCCTGGCTCCTCGCTCCGGCGGACCCGGAGACCATCGCCTTGCGCCAGGAAGGGGTCCGCGAGATGGCGGGCGCCTTCGACTACCGGGATCGCATCGCGGCCGAAGCGCGGCTGATGAACAGCGACTCGATGGAGGGGGTGGAGGACTTCCTGCGCTGGTGTGAGAGCCCGGGCTGGCTGTCCGGGCGCACCTGGCTGCGCGCGGCGGCTGTCCTGCTTCCGCCGGTGAACCTGGCCGCCATCATTCTCTACTCTCTGGGGATGGCGCCCACGGCCGCCGCCGCCTGGCCGCTGCTGGTGTCCGCTCTGGTGATGGCGCCGGCGTGGAAGGCGATCAACCGAGCCGGCTCCGAGGCCGACGATGGCGAATCGGGCGTGCGGCACTACGGGCCGCTGCTCAGCCTCCTCGCCGACGCACCCCTCGATTCACGCTACGCGGCGGACCTCCGACAACGGCTGGGCGCCGGCACGAGACCCGCCCCTGGAGAGATCGCGGCACTGCGCCGGCTGCTTGACATGGCGGAAGTCAGGAGGTCGCCTCTATTCCACATCCCTCTGGCTCTGGTATTCCTCTGGGACGTGCACGTCCTGGCCGCCCTCGAGCGCTGGAAGAAGCGGTCGGGCGCTCGCGTCCGGGCGTGGCTTGAGGTTGTCGGCGAGGCAGAGGCGCTGGTCGCCCTGGCGGCGCTCGCCGCCGATCATCCCGACTGGACCATGCCCGCGCTGGACGCCGAAGCCACCTCGCTACGGGGGCGGGCGCTGGGCCATCCTCTCCTCGCTCCGCAACTCTGCGTGCGCAACGACGTGGAGGTGGGCCCGGCAGGCTCGTTTCTGCTGGTGACGGGATCGAACATGTCCGGGAAATCCACGCTGGTGAAGGCAGTCGGCCTGAATGCCGTGCTCGCTCAGGCGGGCGGACCGGTGTGCGCCGAGGCGTTGCGCATCCCATCGCTGCGCGTCGTCACCAGCATGCATGTTGCCGACTCCCTCGCCGACGGCGTGTCCTTCTTCATGGCCGGACTGCAGCGCCTGAAGCAGGTCGTGGATGCGGCCGAGACACCCGGCGCCGGGGAGGGGTCGCGGGCCGGCCGGCCAGTCTCCGGCGGCCCACGGGTCCTGTACCTCCTCGACGAGATTCTCCAGGGGACCAACAGCGCCGAGCGCAGGATCGCCGCGCGAACCGTTCTGCGGAGACTGCTCCGCTCCGGTGCGATCGGGGCCGTAACGACCCACGACCTGTCGCTGGCCGACGCGGAAGACCTGAACATGAGGGCAGTCCCGGTCCACCTGACCGAGTCCGTCGGCGACGAGAACGAGGGGCTCACCTTCGATTACCGTCTGAGGACCGGAATCGCCACCTCGACCAACGCTCTGCGGCTGCTGGAACTCGTCGGACTCGGCGATGGCCGCCGGGGCCCCTCCAGGATCGGCCGGGAATAGCTCGCCCGGAGCCCTCTCCAAGGCTCCGGATCAGTCGCCGAACGAAATCCCCACCGCCCGGGCAGTGCGCACGACATCTCCCCGGGCAGGCACTGTCTTGAGATGCCTCACCGCATCTGCGAGGGGCACCGCCTTCACGTCGGGCGGCTCCAGCGCGACCATGCAGCCGAACTGTCCACGTTCGGCGAGTTCGATGGCCGCGGATCCGAATCGCAGGGAGATGATGCGGTCGTAGGCGGTGGGCGCGCCGCCCCGCTGCAGGTGTCCCAGCACCAGGCTGCGGGTCTCGTGGCGGGTGCGTTCCCTCAACTGGCGGCTGAGCAGCCTCGCGGCTCCTCCCAGTCGGCGCTTCAGGCCGGCATGGTCGTCCAGGTATGAGGCTTCTCCACCCACGGGAAGCGCACCCTCCGCCACGACCACGATCGCGTACTCGTGGCCCCGGCTCCAGCGGGCCTCGATCGCTTCCACCACACGGTCGAGCCGGTAGGGGATCTCCGGGATGAGAATCACGTCCGCGGCTGCGGCCAGGCCGGCGAAGAGCGCAATCCAGCCGGCGTGCCGTCCCATCAGCTCGACGACCATGATGCGCTCGTGCGCCTCGGCGGTGGAATGAAGCTTGTCGATGGCGTCGGTCGCGGTCTGGACGGCGGTATGGAAGCCGAAGGTTACCACCGTCGCATCCAGGTCATTGTCGATGGTCTTGGGCACGCCGATGACGTTGAGGCCCCGGCGCGCCAGATCGCGCGCGATCCTGAGCGAGCCGTCGCCGCCAATCGCGATGAGGCAGTCGATCCCCATCTCCCGGAATCGGTCGATGACTTCGCCGGAACGATCCACCGTGCGCACCGATCCGTCCGGCTGCGTGACCTGGAACGAGAACGGGTTGCCCCGGCTGGTGGTCCCCAGGATCGTGCCGCCCTCGTGGGTGATCCCGCGGACCGCGGCCTCGTCGAGCACCACCACCCCGCCATAGCCCGCCTGGAAGAGACCCGAATAGCCCCGCCGGATCCCGAACACCTCCCATCCGCGCGCCCGGGCCGCGAGCACGGCGGCACGGATGACCGCGTTGAGCCCGGGAGCGTCCCCGCCGCCGGTGGTGATCGCGATGCGCATGGCTATCTGCCGGAGCCGCCGGGTTACCCGCTCTCCCGGTCCGCGACGGCCTCCAGCACCAGTTCCTGAATAATTCCGTCGTAGGCGTCGACGATCGGCAATCGAGCCGCCGTGTCGAGCATTTCCCGCGCCCGCTCCTCGCCGTTCTCCTCGTCGAGGTCGGGAAGCCGGATCGCGTATTCGTAGAGCACGACCCTCGACTCCGGCGCCAGTTGCAGCGCCTGCTCGAACAGGACGACGGCGGCCGGGCGATTCCCTCCGTACATCCGCCGCGCGATGAACCCTTCCGCCGCGATGTCGGCGTGCCATCCGCCGAGCGCCAGCCTGGCCTCCCAGAGATATGGATCGAGGCGAATCGCCGCATCCAGCCGTTCGCGGATTCTGCCCGCGAGACCCTGGCGGAGCGCCGTGAATGCACCAATGCCCTGAGCGTAGCGGCCGAGGGCGTGGGCCGCCTGATAGTGTGCCTCGGCGTTGCTGGAGTCGGCGCCCATGGCCTCGTCGCTCATCTCTATCGCGCGGTCGACAAGCTCCTCCCACTCGTTATCGGTCGTGAAGTAGTGGGCGTGTATCGAGAGCGATTGCGCCGCCAGCGCGTAGCCGTCGGAGGTTTCGAGCGCCTCGGCGATCTCCGCCGCCTCGAGAAAGCGGCCTTCCGCGTACGCGGCTCTCGCGTCTTCGAGGGACTGCGCGCCGGCGTCGGCCGCCAGGAGCACGAGGCCCCCCAGCGCCGCGCATCGGAAAACGGTCATCCTGGTCTCCACGGGTTCGGGTCGCAGGGCGGCATCGGCGCGTGTCCGTCCGGCGTCGGCCCGCGCCCCGGATGCGTCCCAAGAATCAAACCGCCGCGATAGCGCCGCAAGGCCGGTTGTTCGACATTAGGTCCGGGCATACCGGCGCTGCTCTCCCGCCGTTTTCCATTCGCGCCGCACACTCATCGGAGGGACCCATGGCCACGTCGTCCGTTGAATGGCGGTATCACCGCCCGGGCTGAACCAGTTGCAAGCGCACGCAAGAGTTTCTTGCGCAGAACGAGATCGCGACGGAGGAAACGCAGAGCGCCACGCGCAACCCCGTGGCGAGCGACCAGGTCCTGGGCCTGCTGGAGGGCGTGAGCAACCTCTACGTAGCCAGGGGGAAGAAGATCGTGCACGTCGATCTGAACGCCACGCGGCCCGCCGACGAGGACCTCGTGGGCCTGCTCTGCAGCCGCTTCGGAAAGCTGCGCGCGCCCACCATGCGCAGCGGGGATCGGCTCATGGTGGGATACAACGCGGAGATGCTGTCGACGCTGCTCAGTCCGGAGGGATGAGCCCGGCGGAGAAGAACGGGCCTCTTGCGCCGTTTCTCGCTCGCGGGAGGCCCTTGATCGCCGACGGGGGTCTGGCGACGGCGCTCGAGGCCCGCGGACACCGGCTCGGCACCCGGCTCTGGTCGGCGGAACTGCTCGTCTCGAACCCCGATGCCATCCGCGACATTCACGCCGAATACCTCGCAGCAGGTGCGGATTGCGTCTCCACCGCCAGCTACCAGGCGAGCTTTGCCGGCTTCCGCGAGCAGGGCTACGACGATGCCGAGGCGGCCGGCTTCCTTGAGCTGTCGGTCGCGCTGGCTCTCGAAGCGCGCGATCGCTACTGGGCGGTTGAGGCCAACCGCACCGGGCGGCTGCGGCCGCTGGTGGCGGCGAGCGCCGGCCCATACGGGGCGTATCTCGCGGACGGGTCCGAGTACGATGGCCGCTACGGCGTCGAGTTCGGGGTGCTGGACGCGTTCCACCGGCGCCGATTCCGGCTATTCGCGCGCTCGGGCGCCGACCTGATCCTGTGCGAGACCATCCCCTCGGGTCTCGAGGTCGAGGCATTGCTCGGGATTCTGGACGAGACGCCGGAGGCCTGCGTGTGGATGAGCTTCTGCTGCGCGGATGGCGCGCGGCTCTGGGACGGCACGCCGGTGGAGGAGGTCGCACGCCTCTGCGATCGGGCGGACCGGGTGGTGGCGGTGGGAGTCAACTGCGTCGCCCCCGCCCATGTCGGCGAGCTCATCGGGCGAATCCGCACCGTGACCGATCTTCCCGCAATCGCCTATCCCAACTCGGGGGAGGTGTACGACGCCCGCACCGGCACGTGGCACTGGCCCGCGAACGGCGCCGGCGGGGCCGGCGAGCCGATCCCGGATGCGGGCGACTGGATCGCCCGCGGTGCGGCAGGAGTCGGCGGGTGCTGCCGCGTCGGTCCCGCGGAGATCCGCGCGCTGCGACGGCAGATCGCGGGTGTGCCGCTGGCGCCTTCCGGTGGATCGCCCGGTGGCGGATTCGGTCCCTCCGACCGGCAGCGGTGATGCGACACCACCGGTCCCGCCCGGGGTATCGCGGGTCATGATCGATCTGCGCAGCGACACCGTGACCCTTCCCACCCCGGCCATGCGCGACGCCATGGCCGCCGCCCCGGTGGGCGACGACGTCTACGGCGACGACCCCACGGTGAACGCCCTGGAGGCGCGCACGGCGGAGCTGCTGGGCAAGGAGGCCGCGGTCTTCGTCCCCACCGGCACGATGTCCAACCAGATCGGGGTGCGCGCCCACACCGAACCCGGCGACCTCGTCCTGATCGACCGGAGCGCCCACATCGTCCGCAGCGAGTCGGGCGCCCCGGCCGCGCTCAGCGGCGTGACCCTGAAGCCCCTCCCCGGGCGTGCCGGCGTGTTCACCGCCGCCGATGTGGACGACGCCATCGAGCCCGAGCACCCCTTCAATCCCATCCACCTGGAGTCGCCACCCCGGCTGCTGTGCGTGGAGAACACCCACAACGGGGGAGGGGGGACGGTGTGGCCGCTCGGCCAGGTCGAGGAAGTGTGCGCGGCCGCCCGCCGCCACGGCCTTGCGACCCACCTTGACGGCGCCCGCCTCTGGCACGCCACTGCCGCCACGGGGGTCTCCGAGGCCCGCTACTGCGCGCCTTTTGACACCGTGAACGTCTGCTTCAGCAAGGGACTCGGCGCTCCCGTGGGCTCCGCCCTGGCCGGCTCCGAGGAGCTGGTAGCGCGGGCGCGGCGCTTCAAGCAGCAGTTCGGGGGCGGCTTCCGCCAGGCGGGAATCCTGGCCGCCGCCGCACTGCACGCGCTGGAGCACCACCACGGCGGGTTGCCGGCCGACATCGCCAACGCCCGCGCCCTGGCGCACGGGGTCGCCTGCATCGACGGCCTGGAGGTCGATCTCGACCGCGTGCAGTCCAACCTGGTGCGCTTCCGGGTGAACGCAGTGCCGGCGGGCGCCTTCGCGCTCCGCTGCCATGCACGCGGGCTTCATCTCCTGCCCCAGGGCGAAACCGGCGTCCGGGCCGTGACCCACCGGGACATCTCCGCGCCCGACGTGGAGCGTGCGCTCGACATCATGCGGCGCGTGGTGCGCGCGGCCTGCCGGGGCTAGCGAGGAGACGCCGTGCAGCTCGACCGCATCCGCAACTTCTGCATCGTCGCCCACATCGACCACGGCAAGTCGACCCTGGCCGATCGGCTCCTGGAGCTCACAGGCGCGCTCGATCCCCGGCAGATGCGCGCCCAGGTGCTCGATTCCAACGAGCTGGAGCGCGAGCGGGGCATCACCATCAAGCTGCACGCCGTGCGCATGGACTACACGGCGCGCGACGGCGAGCGCTATCAGCTCAACCTGATCGACACCCCCGGACACGTCGATTTCACCTACGAGGTGTCACGCTCCCTGGCCGCATGCGAGGGCGCCATCCTGGTCGTCGACGCCAGCCAGGGCGTCCAGGCCCAGACCATCTCGAACCTGTTCCTGGCGCTGGACGCGGACCTGGAGGTGATCCCGGTGATCAACAAGATCGATCTTCCAGGCGCCGAGCCGGAGCGCCGCCGCGACGAGCTCGCGGACCTGCTGGGGGTCGATCCCTCCGAGGTGCTGCTCGCCAGCGCCAAGGAGGGGACGGGCGCCGCGGAGATCCTGGAAGCGGTCATCGAACGGGTGCCCCCTCCGGAGGGAGACCCGGAGGCGCCCCTGCGCGCGCTCATCTTCGACTCCTACTACGACCAGTACCTGGGCGCGGTCCCGAGCGTGCGCGTGGTGGACGGTGTGCTGCGCCCCGGGATGGACATCGGTTTCGGCACCGTGAACGCCACCTACGAGGTAACCGAGGTGGGCTACACGCGGCTGGTGCGCGTGCCCCGCGATGCCCTCCACCCCGGGGAAGTGGGCTACCTGGTCGCGGCCATCAAATCGGTCACGCACACGAGGGTGGGGGACACCGTCGTAGAGGCCTCCCGCAGGGCGACCGAACTGCTGCCGGGCTACAAGGAAGTCCGCCCCATGGTGTTCGCGGGGCTCTATCCCAGCAACGCCGACGACTACGAGTCGCTGCGCGACGCGCTCGACCGGCTCAGGCTCAACGACGGCAGCCTGCACTACGTGCCGGAGACCTCGGCCGCCCTCGGATTCGGCTTCCGCTGCGGCTTCCTCGGGCTGCTGCACATGGAGATCGTCCAGGAGCGGCTGGACCGCGAGTTCGGCGTCAGCCTGATCACCACCGTGCCCAACGTCGAGTATCACATCACGCTCACCGACGGCAGCGAGCTGGCGATCGAGAACCCCACTCGCCTGCCTGGACGCGGCAAGCTGAAGTCGGTCGCCGAGCCCTGGGTGCGCGCGCACATCGTGTCGCCCGCCGAATACATCGGCAACGTGCAGAAGCTCTGCCACGATCGGCGCGGGACGTTCAAGGGGATGCGCTACCTGGATCCCCGGCGCGTGGAGATGGACTTCGAGCTGCCGCTGGCCGAGATCGTCCTGGACTTCTACGACCGCCTCAAGGGCAGCACGCGCGGCTACGCGGCGCTCGACTACGAGTTCGCGGAGTACCGGCCCGACAACCTGGTGAAGCTGGATGTGCTGGTGAACGGCGATCCGGTGGATGCCTTCAGCGTCATCATCCACCACGACCGCGCGCAGCTCTACGGCCGCGACCTGGTGCGCAAGCTGAAGGAGCTCATCCCGCGCCAGCAGTTCCAGGTGGCGCTGCAGGCGGCGATCGGGTCCAAGATCGTGGCGCGCACCAACGTGAAGGCCCTGCGCAAGGCGGTGACCGCCAAGTGCTACGGCGGCGACATCACGCGCAAGCGCAAGCTGCTCGAACGGCAGAAGGAGGGGAAGAAGCGGATGAAGCTGGTGGGGTCGGTCGAGATCCCGCAGGAGGCGTTTCTAGCCGTGCTATCTATTGAACAGTAAACATCAGTAGATATCAGTAGATGTCGATGATGCTTCGTCGGGCGCGCCGTGGAGGGAAGGCGGACCCTATGGGATGGCTCTGATGGCGAAGTGGATCGCCGGGGTCGATATCGGTGGGACCACGCTCTCGGTGGGGATGGTTCCGGCGGAGGGAGGGCGTCCGCGCGCGCTCCGGATGGAGGACACGGCGGGCGGGCAGGGCGGAAGTGCGGTGATCGCCCAGGTTGCCGCGATGGTCCGCGCGGCCGTGGATGAGCTGGCGCGCACGGAGGGCCCGGGCGCCACGGTAGCCGGCGTCGGGGTCGCGGCGCCGGGATCGCTGGACCGCGCCCGCGGCGTGGTGCTCGAGTCGCACAACCTGGGGTGGTTCGGGCTTCCGCTGCGCGACCGCGTCCAGGCCGCGACCGGCCTGCCCGCCGTCTTGGAGAACGACGCCAACTGCGCCGCCTACGGGGAATGGTGGCAGGGGGCGGGGCGCGGCTTCCGGTCGGTGCTGGGAATCACCCTGGGCACCGGAATCGGCGGCGGGATCGTCATCGACGGCCGGCCCTTCGCCGGGGCGACGGGAGCCGCCGGGGAGATCGGGCACATGACGGTCGAGTTCGGCGGCCGACCCTGCACGTGCGGAGGCAGGGGGTGCCTCGAGGCCTACGCCTCCGGGCCGGCGATCGCGCGCGCCGCGGTCGAGGGGCTGGCCGGTCGGACGCGGTCGACTCTGCCCGAGCTGGTCGATGGCGACCTGAACCGCATCACGGCCGCCACCGTGCACGAGGCGGCGGCGGGGAGCGACGCCTACGCGGCTGGCGTGCTGGCGCGCGCGGCATGCATGCTCGCGGCCGGGATCACCGGCGCGGTCAACCTGCTCGGCCCGGAGGCGGTGGTGGTGATGGGCGGGGTGGCCGCGGCCGGCGACCTGTTCTTCGGCCCGCTCGCCGCGGAACTCGGCCGCCCCCGCTTCCGCTCGGCGCTGGATGCCTGCACGTTCGTGCCGGGAGCGCTCCCGGGGACCGCCGGGGTGGTGGGGGCGGCGGGGGTGTTCCGCCTGCGGACCGATCCGGTCCGTGACTGACCCGGGCTCCCGCCGGGGATCGCCCCGTTCCGGGGCACGACGCCCCCGCCTCGGCGTGGTCGGCACGCTGGTGTGGGACACCATCCATCTGCGCGACGGACGCGGTGATCCCGTGGAGGAATGGGGCGGGGTGAGCTACGCCCTCGAAGCGCTGGCCGCGTCGCTGCCGGCGCACTGGCGCATCGTGCCGATCCTCAAGGTGGGCCGGGACCTGGCCGAGCCCGCGCTCCGGTTCCTGGGCGAGATCCCCCGCGTGAACCCGCATCGCGCCGTCCGCATCGTCCCGGAACCCAACAACCGCGTGGAGCTGCGCTACCAGGACGACGAGCGGCGCTGCGAGCGTCTGTCCGGAGGGGTGCCCGCCTGGAGCTGGGAAGAGTTCCGGCCTCTCGCCGGCGACTGCGACGCCCTCTACGTCAACTTCATCTCGGGATTCGAGATGGAGCTGGGCACCGCACAGATGCTGCGCGAAGCGTTCGAGGGCCCGATCTACGCCGACCTCCATTCCCTCTTCCTGGGCATCGGGCGCCACGGCGAACGCGAGCCGCGCCGGCTGCCGCTGTGGGACTCCTGGCTGCGCTGCTTCGACGCGGTGCAGATGAACGAGGACGAGTATGCGCTGCTGGGCCGGGACGCCGGAGATCCATGGCGGCTGGCGGCGCACGTGGTGGGGCCGGACCTGAAGCTGGTCACGGTCACGATGGGTCCGCGCGGGGCGGCGTATGTCGCAGCGCCGGATTTCTCGCCCGACACCTCGACCTGGCATGCGATGCGCGGACAGGTGGCCACCGTGGCCCCGGCCACCACCCGGCAGATCGACATCCCCGGAGGCCCGCGCGAAGGCGACGTGACTGGCTGCGGGGACGTATGGGGCGCTACCTTCTTCGCTCGCCTGCTGGAGGGCGACCGCATCGAGCGTGCGATCGTCACCGCCAACTCCATGGCCGCCCGAAACGTCGAACATCGCGGTGCGCGCGGGCTGCACCTCCACCTGAAGGGGCGGATCGCCCGCCGATGAACCGCGCCACGCCCGCCGATCCCGCCGCGCCAACTCCGGAGTTCGCCGGGTGCATGTGATCCGCGTACCCTCGTCGCTGGACTACTCCACCGTGGACAGCGTCTTCCGGCAATGCGCGCAGGCCGTGGAAGGCAAGGCGCTCTTCGACGCGGGCTACCTTCGCTTCGTCGACCCGCAGGGCCTGGTTGGGCTCCTCAGCGCCGGCGCACTGCTGAAGCGCCGGCTGGGGCAGGCGCCCCATCTGCGGCTTCCCCGGCAGGCGGAGGTCCTCGGATACCTGGCGCGCATCCGCTTCCTCGAGCAGGCTCGACGCTTCTTCTCGATAGAGATCCGGCGTCCGCGCGAAATCGCCGCAAGCTCCGACGTGCTGCTCGAAATCACCCCGGTGACCACCAACAGCGACGTGCACGCGGTGGTGGACCGCGTGCAGACGCGCGCGGGGACCATCCTCACCCGCACCCTGGGGTATCCACTGGTGACCGTCGTCCAGTTCTCGGTGGTGCTCTCGGAGGTGTGCCAGAACATCATCGAACATGCCGAGGCCCCGGGATGGGTGGCCGCGCAGGCGTACTACTGGGCAAAGCGCCGGGACCGTTGGATGCTGGTGATCGCCGTGTCCGACCTGGGGCGCGGCTTCCGTGAATCGCTGGCGGCCGAGCACGCCGGCCGTTTCGGAGAGCGATGGGGGGACGGCAGGGCGCTGGAGGCCGCCTTCCTCCACGGCGTCACGCGTTTCCAGGACCTGGGCAGAGGCCAGGGAATCCAGCAGATCCGCAGGCAGGTGCGCCGTTGGGACGGGCTCATCTCCATCCGCAGCGGGACCGCGCGCATCGCCGACGTGCCCGAATGGGACGACACCCCCGCTCTGGAGCAGGGCCTGGCGCATTTTCCGGGCGCCCAGATCAACATCGTTCTGCCCGCGAAGCAGCGGGGCAAGGAGAGGAGCGGCGCATGACGGACTCGGGTCCGGCCTGATGAACGGATTCGGCATCGATCCCGTGGCGATCGACCTCCGTCGCCTGGTACAGAGGCAGGTGGCGTCGCTCTACGCGCACCTGGTGACCCGGCCCACGGGGCGCGCGGTGCGGCTGGCCATCGAGAGCCAGCTAGCGAACGCGGGAGAGATGGCGCTCTCGGTCATCGACTTCTCCGAGGTTCACGTGGTGGATTTCTCGTGCGCGGACGAGGTTGTGGCGAAGCTGCTCCTGCACTACCAGCCGCCCGGGCAAGCCACCCGCGCCTTTTTCATCCTGCGCGGCGTGAGCGATCTTCATCTGGAGCCGATCGAGGCCGTGCTGGAACGCCATCGTCTCACTGCCGTGGCGGAAACCGCGGCGGGGCCGTGCCGGCTGGTTGGCGTGCCGAGCGAGGCCGATGCGAGGGTCTGGCGTTCCCTGGAGGAGCGGGGAGCCCTTTCTCCGGGGGATGTCCCGGCACACCTTCCGGACGAGGTCGATCGCGCTACGCTGGAGTCACTCGTGCGGCGCGGACTTGTTTTCCGGCGACCCGAGTCGGGAGACTATCTGGCGCTGAGCAATCTGATGAGGAGTCTGATGGGATGAAGAGCGTCTCGGAGGAGAGAACGAACGATTCGCCGGAGGTGCGGGAGGCCTGGGGTCCGGGCACGCTGGGTGTCCACGCCGGCGCCCCCGAGCCGCGTCCCGGCGAAGCCGTCGTACTGCCCGTGGTCCAGAGCTCCACCTTCTTCTGGAACGCGCCCGGCGATGCGCCCGAGCTGCGCTACTCCCGGTACGGCAACAACCCGAATCAGGTCGCCGTGGCGAAGAAGCTGGCGGCGCTCGAGGGCACCGAAGCCTCGCTGGCCGTGGCAAGCGGGATGGCGGCCACCGCGCTTCCCGTTCTCGCCCTGACCCGCGCCGGGGACCACGTCGTTGCCTCGAAGCACCTGTACGGCGCCACCGCCACGTTGCTCGCCGATGAGATGCCGCACCGGGGGGTGACCACGACCTTCGTAGATCCGGACGAGACCTGCGCCTGGGAGTCGGCGATGCGGGACAACACCCGCATTCTCTTCCTGGAGACCCCGACCAACCCCGTGATGCGCGTCTTCGATCCGCGCATCCCGGTGCGCCTCGCGCGCCAGGCCGGAGCGGTGACCATGATGGACGCCACCTTCGCCTCGCCCGTCAACCTGAGGCCGGCCCGCCTCGGCGTAGACGTGGTGATCCACAGCGCGACCAAGTATCTCGGCGGCCATTCCGACCTGATCGCGGGCGTCGTCTCCGGCAGCCGCGAGCTGGTCGAGCGCGTGCAGCGCATGCTGGTGCTCTACGGCCCGGCGCTGGACCCGCACGCGGCCTGGCTGCTGGAGCGCGGGATCAAGACGCTGTCGGTGCGCATGGCGCGCCACAACCGGAGCGGCCTGGAGCTCGCAGCCTGGCTGGAGGGCCGGCCCGGGGTCTCGCGCGTCTCCTACCCCGGGCTCGCCAGTCACCCCGACCGCGCTCTCGCGGGCGAGCTTCTGGACGGTTTCGGCGGCATGGTGGGTTTCGTGCTGGAGAGCGGCGGCGCGGGCGCGGACGCATTCTGCCGCAGTCTGGAGGTGGCCAGGGTCGCGCCCAGCCTGGGCGGCGTCGAGACCCTGGTGTCGCAGCCGCGCTTCACGTCTCACATCGGCCTGACACCGGAGGAGAGGACGCAGGCGGGCATTCCCGACGGGTTCGTTCGTGTCTCGGTGGGGCTCGAAGAGGTCCGGGACCTGCAGCGCGACTTCAGCCGGGCTCTGGAGGCGTCGCGCTGAAGAGGGGCCGCCTGTTCCGGAGGATCCTGCTCGGGACACTGGCAGGGGTTCTGCTCGCTTCGCTGGCGGGCGCGATCTGGCTCAGGCGGCTGGCCGCCGGTCCCGCGCCGGCGTCCGGGGAGCTCGTGCTTGCCGGCCTGGAGCAGCCGGTGGAGATCCTGCGCGACTCCCTGGGCGTGCCCCACGTGTGGGCGGGTTCGCTGGCCGACGCGGTCTTCGCGCAGGGGTATCTGCACGCGACGGACCGCCTCTGGCAACTGGAGATGTTCCGCCGCGTCGCCCAGGGACGTCTGAGCGAGCTGTTCGGCGAGGAAACCCTGGATGCCGACCGCTTCCTGCGCGCGCTGGGCCTCGCGCGGGCGGGGCGCGAGACGGCCGTCAGCGAAGGGACCCGGGCGCTGGTGGAGGCGTACGCCCGCGGGGTGAACGCGGCCATGGCCGGATGGCGCGGTCTCCTGCCGCCCGAGTTCGTCCTGCTGCGCGCCGGCTTCGAGACCTGGGAGCTCGAGCACTCGCTCGCGGTCGAGAAGATCATGGCCTGGGACCTGTCACAGTACGGGGTCTCGATGTCGCTGGCGGGCGCGCGCGCCACCGCGGGAGACGAAGCCGTTCTGGAGTTGCTGCCGTCCTATCCGGACTGGGGGGTGACGATTCTGCAGGATGGCCCGGTGGCGCGCGCAGATGGCGGAGTTCCCGGCGATACCGGCGTATCCGGGGGTGGCGGGATCGCCAGCGGTCCCGTCGCGCCGCCGGCCGCTCTGCCCCCCGCCGTCTCCGGCGACGTGATCGCGTCGGCGCGCATGCCCGCGGCCGCCCGCACCGCGCTGGAAGCGGCGAGCATCTTCCGTGCCTCGAACTCCTGGGTCGTCGGAGGCTCCCGCACCGCGACCGGAATGCCCCTGCTCGCCAACGACATGCACCTGGGCCTGGACCACCCCAACATCTGGTACCTCATCGGGCTGCACGCGCCCGGCCTGGATGTCGTCGGACAGAGCCTGCCGGGCGCGCCCGGCGTGGCCGCGGGACACACCGCCGGCGTTGCATGGGGCTTCACCAACGCGATGGTGGATGACTCCGACTTCTTCATCGAACGGGTGGACCCTGCCGACACCACGCGCTACCTGACGCCGGAGGGGAGCGAGCCGTTCCGGGTGCGGGAGGAATCGATCCGGGTGCGCGGGCGCGAAGAGCCGGTGCGCATGGTGGTGCGCGAAACTCGCCACGGCCCCGTCATGACATCCGTGGATCCGGTGCCGGGAGGCGAACTGCTGTCGTTCCGCTGGGGCGCGCACGACCCGTCGACGACCTTCGACGGGATCCTGGCGATGAACCTCGCCAATTCCGCCGGCGAACTGATCGCCGCGCTGGCCCTCTTCACCAGCCCCTACCAGAACGTGGTCTTCGCCGACACCGCCGGCGACTTCGGCTACCAGCTCGCCGGGGCCGTTCCCCTGCGCCGCTCGGGCCGTCCGTCCCTCCTCCCGGTGCCCGGCTGGACCGGTGAACACGACTGGACCGGGACGCTGCCCTACGAGCGCAATCCCCGGCTGCTCAACCCGGCGTCCGGCTTTATCGCGACGGCCAACAACCGCCAGGGCCGGGACTCGCTGTCGCTGCTGATCTCCCCGGACCGCTGGGAGGACCCGTACCGCGCCCAGCGCATCACCGAGCTGATCGAGGCGCGGAGCGACCACGACGCGGAGTCGATGAGGGCCATTCAACTGGATGTCCGGAGCGCCTTCATCGCCCGCTACCGCGACCGGGCGGCCGGCGCCTTTCGGCGCGCGGGGCTGGACAGCCTCGCCGCCGCGCTCGAAGCCTGGGATGGCCGCGCGACCGTGGAGAGCACGGAGGCGACGCTCTTCCACGCCTGGGCGGACGCGCTCGGGGCTGCGCTGCGCGCCCGCTTCTACGCGGCTTCAGGCGGTTTCGGCTATTTCCCGCAGTACATGGTGGGGCGGGCGCTCGACGCCGGCGGGGCCGGGGTGGACTCCCTGGCCGGGCAGGCCGCGCTCGAGGCGGCCGAGGCGAGCGGTCGACCTTGGGGGGAGGTCCACCTCCTGCGCATCTCGCATCCCTTTCAGGACGTGCCGCTGATCGGCGGACTGCTGGGCTTCGGCCGGCGCGGTCTTCCCCGGCCGGGCGACGACTACACGGTCGACGCCGCCCCGTTCGAGGGCAACGTCCCCCTGTTCGAGGTCACCGCCGGGCCCAGCCAGCGTTCCGTCGCCGACCTGGGAGACCTCGGCCGCGGGGGTGGATTCATCCTGCCCGGAGGGCAGTCCGGCCGTCCCGCCAACCGCCACAGTTGGGACCAGCTGGAGCGCTGGCAGCACGGCGAACTGTGGCGTCTGCCGCTCGACCGGTCGGAGGTGGAGGCACGCACGGTCTCCCGGCTGGTACTCCTGCCGGGGTAGCACGCCGGACGAAGAGTCGTCCGCCCGGCGTCCGCGGCTACGCCTGCGTGCTCATCTCGCCCAGGGCCACGCTGCGCTGGAACGCCGCGTGCACCGCCTTGGACATGATGGTGCGGAAACCGCCCTTCTCAAGCTGGTACAGCGCCTCGGCCGTGGTGCCTCCGGGTGAGGTCACGCGGTTGCGCAGCTCGGCTGGATGGACGGTCTGGTGCTCGGCGTAGATCGCCGCGCCGCGGATGGTCTGCACCACGAGTTCGCGCGCGTCCTTGCGCGAGAACCCGAGATGAACGGCCGCGTCGATCAGCGCCTCCATCATGAGAAACACGTAGGCCGGTCCGGTGCCGCTGATGGCCGTCGCGATGTCGAGGAACCGCTCGTCGTCGACGAACAGCTGTCGCCCCAGCGACCCGACGATGGTTCCTGCCTGCGCCCTCTGCTCCGGCGAGACCTCCGGGGTCGCCGTCCACACGGTCATGCCCTCCCCGACCTGGGCCGGCGTGTTGGGCATGGTGCGTACGATGGCGCGGTGCTTGAGCAGCGAGGCGATGGTGCCGATGGAGGCGCCGGCCACGATCGACAGCGTCAGCGCGTCCCGCCGGATCCCGCCCTGAAGCTCCGAGAGCACGCCGGGCAGGACCTGCGGCTTGACCGCCAGGACGACGACGTCCGCGTCCCGGGCCGCCTCGCGGTTGCACAGGGTGGTCCGGACCCCGAACTGGTCCCGCACCAGCGCGAGCCGGTCCTCGTTTCGGTCGCTCGCGATCATGTGGGCCCGATCGATGTCGTCGCCCCCCGCAAGGCCGCCGATCATTGCCGCGCCCATGGCTCCGGCACCGATAAAGGCCACGCTCGGCCCGTTCGACCGTGTTGTGTCCATGTCCGGCTCGAGCCCCGTCAGGACGCCATGAACGGATAGCGGTACCGGGTCGGAGGGGCGAAGGTCTCCTTGACGCTGCGGGGCGAGACCCAGCGCAGCAGGTTGAGCTTCGACCCGGCCTTGTCGTTGGTGCCGCTCGCCCGGCCGCCGCCGAAGGGCTGCTGGCCCACGACCGCCCCCGTGGGCTTGTCGTTCACATAGAAGTTGCCGGCCGCGAAGCGGAGCGCGTGGAGCGCGTCCTCCACGGCCCTGCGGTCGCGCGCGAACACCGCCCCCGTGAGCCCGTAGGGAGAGGTTCCGTCGACCTGCTCCAGGGTCTCGCTCCACATGCGGTCGGGGTAGACGAACACGCTCAGCACCGGACCGAAGATCTCCTCGCACATGGTTCGGTAGTCGGGCCGGTGCGCGCGGATCACGGTCGGGCGGATGAAGTATCCCCTGCTGTCGTCCGCCTCCCCGCCGGCCAGAATCTCGGCCTCGTTCGAGTTCCTCGCACCCTCGATGTACCCGGCGATCTTGTCGAAGGACTGCCGGTGGATCACGGCGCTCATGAAGTTCCCGAAGTCGGCGGGATCGCCCATGGTGATGCCCTCGGTCTCTTCCACGAGCTGGTCGCCGATCCGTTCCCAGAGACTCTCCGGGATGTAGGCGCGCGACAGGGCGCTGCACTTCTGGCCCTGGTACTCGAAGGCCCCGCGCAGCATCGCGGTCACGAGTGCCTCGGCGTCGGCGGACGGGTGCGCGATAAGGAAGTCCTTGCCCCCGGTTTCGCCGACGATGCGCGGGTACGAACGGTAGTGGGGCAGGTTGCCCGCCGCCCCCTGCCAGAGCGAGCGGAATACGTCCGTTGAGCCGGTGAAGTGGATGCCCCCGAAGTCCTCGCTCCCCATCACCACCCGCGTCACCATCCGGGGGTCGCCGGGCACGAAGTTGATCACCCCGGGGGGCAGTCCGGCCTCCTCGAAGACGCGCATCACGAAATAGTTGGAGTAGATGGCGCTGTGCGATGGCTTCCAGACCACGGAATTGCCCATGAGGGCCGGCGAAGCCGTCAGGTTCCCCCCGATCGCGGTGAAGTTGAACGGCGACACCGCGTAGACGAAGCCGTCCAGCGGCCGGTAGTCGGCCCAGTTCCAGATGCCGCCGGGTGAGTGCGGCTGTTCGGAATAGATCTGCTGGGCGAAGTGGGCGTTGAAGCGGAAGAAGTCGATGGTCTCGCAGGCGGCGTCGATCTCCGCCTGGTGGCAGGTCTTGCTCTGGCCGAGCATGGTGGCCGCGTTGATCGTCGACCGCCACCGGTCGGCGAGGAGGTCGGCCGCGGTCAGGAACACGGAGGCGCGCGCCTCCCAGGGCCAGGACGCCCAGTCACGGCGCGCCTCCATGGCCGCCTGCACGGCGGCCTCGACCTCGGCCGGGCCCGCCAGGTGGTAGCGCGCCACCACGTGGCCGTGGTCGTGCGGAAGGATGCAGGCGGCCAGCTCGCCGGTCCGCACCTCCTCGCCGCCGATGATCAGCGGAATCTCGATCTCCTGGCCCGACATCTCGGCCAGCTTGCTCTTGAGAGCCGCGCGCTCGGGGTCACCGGGCGCGTAGTCGAAGACGGGTTCGTTGACGGGCGGAGGGACGCGGACGGTTCCGGCCATGGACATGACAGCCTCGGGTACGGTAGGGAGAAATCTGGGCGGCGACGGGAAAACGGTGGTCGCCCGGCTCGGGTGCGGCTCTTCGAACAGCCCGGCAAAGGGCACGGGCAGCGACCGGCAGGGACAAATCTCGCGATTCGCCATCCCACCGCAAGGGCTGAGCCGGGGGCCCGCCGAGACCCCCGCGATCTCTCGCCCGCGGTGCCTCCCGCGCCCTGCCACGGCGCGGAACGAGGGTGCCGCGAGTGGCGTACCGTGTCCTGCGAGACCATCTTGACCGCGCTCGCCCAACGCGCGGCGCACGCGGCAACGCCACCCTCCGACCGGGGCAGAATCTGAAACCGGAGATCCAGCAGGCCAGAAGGGACTTCGCGGTCGTCATTCCCGCATTCAACGAGGCCCCCGTGGTCCCCGACCTGGTGCGCGAACTGCGGGACGCATTCCAGGAGTTCCATCTCGACGGTGAAGTCGTGCTCGTGGACGACGGGTCCACCGACGGCACGGCGGAGGTGGCCCGCCGCGAGGCGGCGGACTGGGACGGGTTTCGCGTCGTCCGCCATCGGCGCAACCGGGGCAAGACCGAAGCGATGGTCACCGGTGTCAACGCCACCGATCGTCGCTGCATCATCCTCTTCGACGCCGATCTGCAGCACTCCCCGCGCGACATCCCCCGCTTCCTGGAGAAGCTCGACGAAGGGTGGGACATCGTCTCCGGGCGGCGCATCGGCCACTACGACAAGGCGGCGGTGTCCGAGATCTACAACCGCATGTCGCGCCTGCTGTTCCGTGTGCCCGTCACCCACCTCAACTCAGCCATGAAGGGGTTTCGGCGGGAGATCCTGGACGGGCTCACGCTCAGGCACGACTGGCATCGTTTCTTCGTTGTGCTGGCGCACGGGCGCGGGGCCACGGTCACCGAAATCGACATCAAGCTCTACGACCGCAGGGCGGGCGAATCCAAGTACCAGGGGCTGTGGCGCGTGGTGATCGGCGTTACCGACCTGGCATCCGTCGCCTTTCTGGTGTTCTTTTCGCGCAAGCCGCTGCTGCTGTTCGGTGCTTCCGGACTGGCTCTGGCGGCACTGGGAGGACTGGTTGCGGCGGGCGCCCTCTACCTGCGTTACCTGCATCCGGCGCTGGGATTCGAGCCCTACGTGCCCCCGTTCGGCTACCGTCTGCTGATCCAGTTGGTGGTCTTGCTGGAGACGCTCGGGTTCCTTCTGGCAGGATTCGGCCTGGTCAGCGAGCAGATCGCCCACGTCCGGCACGAGATCGAGGCGCTGCGACGCCAGTTGGCTGGCGGGACACGCGATGATGCAGGGTCCGGGCCCGCGGCTACCGGGGACGGTTGAGCGGTGCGCGCGGGCTGAAGCGACGCGGAACCGTGGGACGAGATCGATGAGCGCGAAGCGACGAGGCAAGCGAAAGCAGGCGCGGAGGCCGCGCGCAGAGACAGCCTCGGCACGGAAGAGCGCTCCTTCGCGGGCGCAGATGGCCTCCGGCGGCGCTCCCGCCATCCCCAGGTGGCTTCCGTGGGCCCTCTTCCTCGGGCTGACGGTGGTCCTGTTCCGCGGGTTCATCTTCAGCAGCGCGATGCTCTACGGGAGCGACACCCTGGCCGGCGGCTACATGGCACGCGCAATCTACGCGGACGCCCTGGCCGAACTGGGCCGCATCCCGGGATGGCTGCCGCAGTTCCTCGGGGGCACTCCCTTGGTAGAAGCCCTCAGCGCGGGCGATTCCTTCTACCCGCCTTCTCTCCTGCTGCTCATCCTCGTGGAGCCCTATCGGGCGCTCGGATGGAAGCTCGTCGTGCACGTCGCGGCGGCGGGCTTCTTCATGTTCATGTGGGTGCGCGCGCTGGGGGTCTCCCGGGCCGCGGCGCTGGTCGCGGGAACCGGCTACATGCTCGCCCCGGTCTTCGTCGGGCTCGTGTTCGCGGGTCACGACGGCAAGATGTTCGTGACCGCGCTGACCTCGCTGCTGTTCTGGGCCACGGAGCGGCACTTCCTGGGCCCCGGCCTCAAGTCGTTCACCTGGCTGGCCCTGGTGATCGCGCTCGTGATCCTGACGCCGCACTTCCAGACGGCGTACTTCCTGTTCGGCGCCACCGGGCTGTTCGCCATGTTCCGCAGCGTTCAGATCCTGCGGGGGACGGGTGCGGAAGCTGTGGCCGGGACGGACGACAATCCACGGGATGCAGATGCCGCTGGGACCCGCCCCGGCTCGCGCTCGCGGGCGGCGTCACGCTTCGGTCTGTTTCTGGCGGCGTCGATCACCGGCGCGCTCATCACAGGCGGCCAACTCCTGCCGGCCCTCGACTACGTGACCGCCGACTCCCGGCGCACCGCGACCTCCGAGGCACTCGACGAGGATGCCGCCCTCGAGTGGTCCAGTTCCTGGTCGCTTCATCCGGAGGAGGCCTTCTCCCTCGTCATCCCCGAATTCGCGGGAGCCAACATCGGCGGTACGGGAAGCTGGGCCGACAACACCTACTGGGGCCGCAATCCGTTCAAGCACAACCACGAATACGCGGGCCTGGTACTGCTCTTGCTTGCCGCGATCTCGTTCGTGGGCGGACCCCTGCGCGGGCTGCGCTGGTTCTTCGGGGGGCTGGCCGGGACCGCCCTTCTGTTCGCTCTCGGCACCCATACGCCCGTCTGGCGCATAGCCTATGAAGTCCTGCCCGGCATCAGCCTCTTCCGGGCGCCCTCTCAGGCGGCCTACCTGGTCGCCTTCAGCGCGGCGACGCTGGCGGCGCTGGGGGTGGACCGCATCTTCGCCTGCGTGCGCGATCCCGAACTGGGACGGCGTGTCCAGCGGCTGGTTCTGGTCGCTGCCGGCACGTTGGGAGCAATCGCGCTGCTCGCCGCAGCGGGCGCGCTGACCTCTCTGTGGGCCTCCGTCCTCTATCCCGGAATCACCGAGGCCAGGCGTCAGGCGCTGGCGGCCGCGCTGCCCTGGATCGGGGCCGGTGCCTGGATCGCGGTCTTTCTGGCCGGGGCCGTGGCGGCGGCGGTGTGGGCGCTGCGAAGGGCGTACCTGGCGCCCGGCATCGTCCTGGGCGCGCTCGTCGCCCTGGTCGCGCTGGACGCCTACCGCATAGACCGCGTGTTCATCCAGACCATCGACTTCGAGCGCTGGTCTGCCCCGGATGCCAACATCCAGGCAGTGCTCGACCGGGAGGCCGGCAGCTCCGAACCCTACCGCATGCTGTCCTTTCGCAACGCGGGCCAGGACCTGATGCCCGCGCTACACGGCATCGAACTCGCCGGCGGACACCACCCCAACGACCTGGCCCGCTACCGCAATCTCATCGGCATGGTGGGCTCGGGACAGCCGATGAACCTCTACGGAAACGAGAACATCCGCAGGCTGCTCAACGTGCGCTATCTGCTCTGGCCCGATCTGCAGATGGGGAGTTCGCCGCAGGGGAATGTCTTCAGCCGGACGCAACTGCCCGACGGCCGCATCTACGAGACCGTTTTCGTGGAGGCCGGCCTTCCGCGCGCGCGGCTCGTGGGAAGCGCCGTCGTCAGGTCCGACGACGAGGCGATGGCGTACATGCTCTCTCCCGCGTTCGACCCCGCAGGGGAGGTGGTGCTGGCGGAGCCACCGCCCGTCGACCTGCCGGGCACGCCTGTCGCGGGCGAGATCGACTGGCTGGAGCGCGGCCCCGACCGCTTGAGGCTCGCCGTGCGCTCCTCCGCTCCGGCGCTGCTCGCCATAGCAGACAACTGGTACCCCGCGTGGCATGCCCGCGTGAACGGCCGCGACGCCCCCGTGCTGCGCGCCTACCACACCCTGCGCGCCGTTCCCGTGCCGGCGGGGGAATCCGAGGTCGAGCTGTGGTACCGGTCCGACGTGGTGCTGCGCAGCTTCTGGCTGGGCTTCATCATCCTGACCGGGCTGCTCGCGGCCAACGCGGTCCGCATCTGGTCGGCCCGCCGCGCGACGCGGAGTGCGAAACCCTGAAGAAGTGGCTTTCGCTGGCGGCGCGCGTCGCCCTCACGGTCATTGTCACCTGGTTCATCCTCGATCGGGTGGGGCTGTCGGTGGCCGAACTAAGGGAGTGGCAGGATGTGCTCGCCCGTCCGCGGCTGCTTCCGCTCGTCGGCGCGACGTTGCTCCTGCTCGCCGCCTACGGCCTGAGTGGCCTGATCTGGGGCGGAGTGGTGACCGGGCTGGGCGGGCCGCGGCTTTCTGCGGGCGACGCCGTGAGCATCTTCATGATCGCCAACATGGGCCGGTACGTGCCGGGAAAGGTCTGGTCGGTCGCCGGGATGGCCGCGCTGGCGAAGGGGAAGGGGGTTCCTGTGGCAGTCTCGGCCACCTCCGCGGTGATCGTGCAGGGCACAGGGCTGCTGGCCGCCGGCGCAATCGGGCTCGGCGCATTCGTCGGAGGACCCGTGCCGCTGCCGCGCTGGGGACTCGCCGGCGCCGGGGTGGCGGCCGGCCTGCTCGTGCTCGTGCTTGCCGTTCCCTCCCTGTTCCGCGCGGCGGTTGCGCTGTGGTTTCGCATCGTCCGCACCGCCGCTCCCGCGAACCTCACCGCCGCTCTGGTGCTGCGCTGGCTGTTGCAGGTCGCGCTGGCCTGGGTGGCCATGGGCGCATCCTTCTGGATCCTGGCCGCGAGTCTGGGCATGGAACTGTCGCCCGTGCACGCCGGCTCGGCTTTCGCGGCGGCGTACGTGGCGGGCTACCTGATGCTCTTCGCGCCGGCGGGAGTCGGCGTTCGCGAAGGATTCCTGGTCGCCATCCTCGCCCCTGCACTCGGGAGCGGACCGGCCACCGTGCTCGCGATCGCCGCCCGGCTATGGATGACCGCGGCTGAGGTGATCCCCGCCGCCATCCTGTGGGGGCTCCATCAGCGGTCGCTGTCGCGGGCCGAGCCGAAGCGAGGTTGACCACGCCCTCGCGCGCTGCCTAAACTTCGGGCGATTTCGGAGTCCGCCCGCGCTCGGGATCGAGAGCGCGGACGGGTGGGCGAGGAGAACGAGAATCATGCTGGCGACGGAGAAGATCGAGGAGGTCCTCGAGACCGTGAGACCCGCGATCCGGCAGGATGGGGGCGACGTCGAGCTGATCGACTACGACGAGGCGGAAGGGGTGGTCATGCTTCGCCTCATGGGCGCGTGCGAGACCTGTCCGATCTCCATGCTCACTCTGAGAGAAGGCATCGAACGGCGCCTGAAGGACCGGGTTCCGGGGGTTACCAGGGTAGCCGCCGTCTGATTCCACGGCCACTTCACCATCCCACCTGCACTTCGGCCTGGGCGGGGTATGTCGCAGCAAAATCTCATCGAAGCGGTAACGAACGCCCTGTCCGCGGTACGGCACCCGGCCAGCGGGCGTGACATCGTCTCCAGCGGACGCGTTCAGCAGCTCGAAGTCGACGAAGAAGGGCAGGTGCGTTTCGCCTTCCAGCTCAAGCCGGACGACCCTGGATCGCTGGTGAAGTCCGCCCGCACCGCCGCCGGGGGCGTGCGCGGCGTCTCGGGGGTGCGGGTCAACGTCCAGCTCCCCAAGAGCGCGCCGCCGCGGCCCGCAGCCCCGGCAGGTTCCTCGCCGCCCGCGGGCGCGCCTTCGCCGCCTCCCGCGCCTGCGGGGCGCTCGCCCCTCGTTCCCGGCTCGGTACCCGCGCCGACCCCCCGGCCGGGCATCCTCGCCGACACCCGCTACGTGGTGGCGGTGAGCTCGGGCAAGGGAGGCGTGGGCAAGTCGATGGTCACCACCAACCTCGCCGCCGCGCTCGCGCGTCGCCGCCTGCGGGTCGGACTTCTGGACGCCGACATCTACGGCCCGAACATCCCTGTCATGTTCGGGGAGCGCCGCCGGCCGAGCGTGTCCGGCGGCAAGGGCAAGGAGATGATCGAGCCGCTCCAGGCCCATGGCGTCAAGCTGATGAGCCTCGGATTCCTGCTCGCCGACGAACAGCCGGCGATCATGCGCGGCCCGCTGATCGCGGGCGTCCTGAAGCAGTTCCTGGAGCAGGTGCGCTGGGGCACCCTGGATGTCATGCTTGTCGACATGCCCCCGGGCACCGGCGATGCCCAGCTGTCGCTGGTGCAGAGCGTCAACCTCGACGGGGCCGTCATGGTCACCACCCCGCAGGGTGTGTCCACCACCGACGTCCGGCGCGGCATCAAGATGTTCGAGCGCGTCAACACGCGGATCATCGGCGTAATAGAGAACATGAGCGGGATGGCCTGTCCGCACTGCGGCGAACCGGTGGACGTGTTCGGCACGGGCGGAGGGGAGGCTCTGGCAAGGGAGCAGGGCGTACCCTTCCTGGGCGCCGTGCCGCTGGACCCCGCGGTTCGGCGGTCGGGCGACGACGGGCTGCCCACCGTGGTGGGCCGGCCGGAGTCGCCGGTTGCGCAGGCCCTGAACCGAATCTGCGACCAGGTGGTGGTGGCGTTGCGCGAGGGGACCGGTTGAGGTGGTCCCCGCTTCCCCGCGTCGGCCCGGATCGAATCCGGCGGATGCCCGCGCATGTGATGGTGCGCGACTACCCCGAATCGCTTGCGCCGCTGCTGGCCCGCGACATCGATCTCGACCTGGTGGGGACGTCGCCGGTAGGAGCGTTCGCCACCCCTGACCTGATCGCCGAGATCGAAGAGGCCATCGCCTGGCGACCGCCACCGCGGCCGCCGCCCGCCTGACCGACCCTCCCGCAGCCTGCCTGGCTATCCCTCCAGCCACTTGCGGTCGGCTTCACTCAGCTCCTTGCGCTTGCGGGGCGCGATCAGGCGGAGCACCACATACCCCAGGAGTGCGATCGGCGCGACCTTGAAAAGCAGGAAGCTGGCCAGGCCGAAGCCGATGGAGAACACCGTGCCCGCCACCGCAAGCAGCACTCCCACGACCAGTAGCGTAACCAGGCCAACGGCGAACAGGGTCAGCAGGGCGCTGATCATATCGAGCCTCTCCCCGGGCCCAATGCCCGAATCCTGATGACGAAACCCATCATGGCGTCCACACCACGTCGATCGCCCCGATGTGCGCGTCGATTTCCATCGTAAGCCGTGTCTCCGCACCATCCCAGTCCGCGGAGTAGTAACTGTCGCCTCGCCTGAACATCTCCTGGGCATCCACGGATGTCAGAAGCGCATCCACTACCAGCTGCACGCCGAGGCCCCGCGGAAAGCGAAGCTCAACCGCGCCCAGGTCGAGGTCGAGATCGACATCGGCGTCGCGCTGCCATTCCCCGTTGAAGTCCAGGGTCACCTTGCCTGCCTTCGCCTCCAGCCGGATGCGCTCGGCGTTCAGGTTGCCGAGTCCGGTGGCGACCAGGTTGGCCGCGCCCGCCTCGAAGGAGGCGAGTTCCAACTCCACGGCGTTGGGCATCGACACCTCGATGCGCGTATCGGATGCCCCCGTCTCGACATTCAACTCCCGGATCGCGAGCCCTCCCAGATCCAGGTCCGCCCGCGCCGCCCCGAACTCCAGGTCCAGCAACAGGGGAACTTCCGGCGACAGTTCCAGATCCAGTCGCCCCGATCCGTCGCGCGAGCCCATGCGGATACCCCTGCCGACGCGATCCATGCCGATCTCGAGGACTCCGTCCTCGTAGTGCGTCTGCGGCTCCATGAGATCGCGATCGTATCGAAGCTCCATCCGGTACAGGGTGCCGGGCTCTCCCGGACGCAGGTCGAGGACGCCCGCTCCATATTCCACCTGGACCTCGATCTCGCGCTCGCCACTCAGCTGGCGCGATGCGGTCACGGTGCTCCAGTCCTGGGCCGCAAGTCCGGTCGCCGTGCAGGCCAGCCCTCCGATGGCCGCGCAAGTCAGTCGTGCCAGCCCGGTGCCCCGCCGTTCTCGATGTGCGCGCTGATTCATCCACGGATTGCTGCTACTCACCAGTGCCTCCGTCGTCGGGGTGTCCGGGTTTCTCGTGCGAGCGTCGCCGGGAACGCCTCCGGGTCCACGCCCGCGTCGCCCGAATCCCCCCGCCGTACGTCGCCGCCATCCTGCCCGGGTCGGAAGTGCGGCCCGCCCCGGTGAGCAGCACGGCGCCGAAGCCGAGCATCAGCGCGATCATCGCGGTAGCCACCGCGACGAGGGTGAACAGCCCGCTCAGGAAGGCACCGAGCGTCGGCCCGCCCATTTCCGTGACGTGGGAAAGGGCCGACGGAAGGACGAGCGCTGCCAGGCCGACGGCCAGCACGTGCAGCCGGTTGGAGGGCCGGAAGCGGTCCAGGGCCGGAATGCCCTTGCGCGCCACCCACTCGCCGACAACGCTCGCCACGGCCAGGTATCCCAGCCCGCCGGCCAGGAGTGCGGCCAGGGGGAAGAGCGGCAGCCAGGCGACCAGCAGAGGGATGCCGATGATCGACACCAGGAGAGCGAGACCGCCCAGCACCCACAGCGGCAGAAGGAGAAAGCCGCCTGCCAGACCGACCAGCGCGGCCCGTCCGGGAGCGGCTCTCACCACTTCGGCCACGTTCTGCAGCCGGTCTCCGGCGAAGTGGACGACCGCAGTCCCCACGGCCAGGATGACCACGAGCCAGAACACGTCCCCGAAGAGACCGCTCAGACCGGATGTGACGTAGCGGAAAGGCAGCCGGGTGCGTGCTTCACCCTGACGGGAGGGCGGGCCGCGCTCATCGTCCCCCGAAGCCGCCGCATCCGGCACCATCCCCGCTCCCGCGACGTCGCCGGCGTCCACGGTGAGGATGGTGCCCTCCACCGTCCCCCCGTCGCGCTCCAGCTGTCCGTCGATCACGCGCACCTCGCCCCCGATGTACGCGTCACCCTCGATACGCAACGTCCCCTCGACCACGACCACGTCGCCGGGGACCTCCCCGGAAATGGTGGCGTCGCCCTCCACCACAAGCAGGGCCCCCTCGATATCGGTGCCGGCGTCAACGGTCACGTCCTCGCCCAGATGAAGCGACAGCTCCGTCAGATCGACGTCCTGGAGCGCCTCTTCCAGCACCCGGCCCCGTTGCAGAAGGAGCCGGAGCAACGGGGGAACCAGGGCCGGTGCCATGCCTCCCACCTCGGCGCTCCCCGAAATCCGCGGCATCAGGTCGCCTTCCGGCGGCGTACCGGTGAGCGCCTCCTGCAGCGCCCGGTCGACCCGCTCGGCGGCGGCTCGCGCGTCACCACTCAACTGTCCGCCGGGCTCCCACGCGAGCAGGGCTTCGGCGAGTGGTCCGTCATCCAGCGGAACGACTTCGGAGAGCAGGGACCGCCATGAGGCAGCGAGCTCCCCGCCCGCCTGGTAGCTGTCTACCTCCTCGCCGTCGACGCGGATTTCGCCGTTCTGAAAGGAGATCTCGAGGGCCGGGCCGGAATCGAACTCGAGTGACAGGGTTGCATCCGCGTCCGACACGGTCACGCGGTTCGATACCACCTGCCGCTCCTGAGCGCCGGCGGGCTGCGCCGCACCCGCCGCCGAGAGCGCGAGCACCGCGCCGAACAGCGGATTCAGGCCGGCGGGGCGGGAGGGGTCAGTTGTAAACATGGCGAAGCGCGAAACGGGGGAAGCCGATGTTGCGGTGAAGAACCCAGATGGAACTGAACATCAGGGTGGTGAAGCCCGCCGCGGCGGCGACCGCGGTAGTGGGCGACGCGATCAGGTATTCTGCGAGCGAATAGGCCCGGAAGGCCGCCCCGCTCTGCATGACCGCCGCCAGCAGCGAGCTCCCGAACGCCGACAGGGCGTCGCGAGCCTGCCACCACAGATAGGTAACGAGGCCGCCGGTGGTAAGCTGCGGGACGGTTGAGAGGAAGGCCGCCACTGCGGCGAATGCGGCAACCGGCATGCTGGTCAGCGTTCCCGCGAGCACCCATCCACGCGGCGAACGAGGCAGGAGTCGCCACCTTCGCGCAGCCTGGCCGCGCCCCGTGGCTTCTTCGGCCACCTCCCGCCAGCGCGCCATCACCCGCTCGGCGAAGCCCGTGGCAGGCGCGAAGGGGGGCAGGGCTTCCAGTGTGGCGATCAGGCGCCGCCAGCCCGCCAGCCTGCTCTCACAGTCCCCGCACGTCGCCACATGCGCCTTCGCCAGGGTGGCGCGTTTCCGGGGCAGCCCACCGTCCGCGAGCGCCTGCAGCCGCCTCCCGGAGAGATGAGCGTCCGCGGCCCGTCCGGTCAGCCGGCGGCGCAGCCGGACCCACCACCATGCCCGGGAGGAACTCGAGGCCTCGCCGGGGAGATCGATCCCGGACAGGACCCGCTCGGCGAACCGGCCGGGAGGGGCGAAGCGCCGCAGTCGGCCGAGTTCGCCGAAGACCTCCCGCCAGGCATCCACCCGGGCCTGACACGCGGGACAGTCCGCCAGATGCCTGCGGGCGGACGCGGTCTCCGCGTCGGCACGTCCTTCGGCGGCGTCGAGCAGTCCCTGGATCGCGTCATCGTCCAGATGCCTGCCGTAGCTGGATCGGTCCGAATTCATCTGCGGCCTGTCCCTGCCTCCGCCTGTCGTGGCGTTGCCATCCTCGCGGGATCTCCGGGATCCGGGGTCATCTGAGTCCAAGTGTCCATGCCGTCCATCGGTTCTCCCGGCGTACGGCACGAACCCGCGGGAAGTTTCGCGTCCATGCGCATCGAATCATGCCTCCGCGAGCCGAAGCTTGAGCTCGGCCCTGGCCCGATGAAGGTAGGTCTTTACCGTCCCCAGCGGGATATCCATGATGCGCGCGATCTCGTCGTAGGTGTGTCCCTCGATGTGGCGGAGCAACACCACCACCCGATACTCCTCCCGCAGCTCCCCGATCGCGGCCTCGATCTGGCCGCCGAGCTCGCGGTTCTGAACGTACTCCTCGGGGCTCTCTCCGGGCGACCGCACCACCAGGCTGGTGCGCGCCTGGGCCTCCGCGGTGACCGCGTCCGGCGCGCCGTGCATGGAAACGGTGGGCACGCGCCGCTTGCGCAGATGATCGATGGTCAGGTTGTTTGCGATCTTGAAGATCCAACTTGAGAACTTGTATTGCGGATTGTAGGTATCGATCGCGTTGAAGGTGCGGATGAAGGCTTCCTGCGCCAGGTCTTCGGCGAGGGTGCGGTTCCTCACCATCCTGTAGATGAGGGAGAAGACGGGACGTTCATATCTGGAGAGCAGCTCGCGATAGGCGCTCTCCCGACCCTCGGCGGCGAGGGTGACGAGTTCCGCGTCTTCGACGCTCTGGTAGTTCAAGGACATCCGCCGGATGAGGTTCGCGCCGTCCCATACGAGAATCGATGATGAACGTTTCCGGTGGTCAGCCGTCCTCGGGTGAGGATCGCGCGCGCCAGGTGCACGAGATCTTCTCGCGCATCGCGCCACGCTACGACCTGCTCAACCGGGTGCTCAGCCTGAGCGTCGACCGCTGGTGGCGTCGCCGGGCCGTGCGCGCGCTCGACTATTCCCGTCATGACTCGGCCCGATACCTGGATGCCTGTGCGGGCACGTGCGACCTGGCCATCGAACTGGCGACCCGCCCCGACTTCCGGGGCAGGGTGGTGGCGCTGGACTTCGCGGAACCCATGCTGCGCCGCGGCGGGACGAAAAGCGTTCGTCTGCCCGTGCATCCGCTGTGCGGGGACGCGCAACGTCTGCCCTTTGCCGACGAGTCCTTCGACGGCGCCATGGTGGCCTTCGGGGTGCGCAACCTCTCCCACCTCGACCTGGGGTTGGCGGAACTGCGACGGGTGCTTCGCGACGGGAGCCCGCTGGTCGTTCTCGAATTCACCACTCCTCCGAACCCGATCGTCCGGGCCGCATATCTCTGGTACTTCCGGCACATTCTTCCGGCGGTCGGCCGGATCGTGTCGGGGCACCGCTGGGCGTACAGCTATCTGCCGGCCTCGGTCGGTGAATTCCCGGGCCCGCAAGTCCTGGGCCAGCGACTGCTGGACGCGGGATTCGGCACGGTGCGGTGGCAGCTGCTGACCTTCGGGATCGCGGCGATCCACGTCGGCGTGAGGTAGCTCGGAGGGCGGCGGACCCGGATGGCCCCGCTTCACCCGGGGGACGGTCCGACCGGCCGAACCGAATCGGTAACTCCCTCCACTTCCCAGGTCGTCACTTCCCCGAGCGTCTCGACGGGCAGGTCGAACCGGGACGGATCGCCGAGAATGAGGATGACCATCCGGCCAGGGTCCAGATGCCTGCGGAGGACGTTGCGCACGTCGGCTGCGGAGACTCGCTGCACGCCCGCCACATACCTTTCCAGCCAGTCTTCCGGCAGCTCCTGGGCGTCGTGCAGCACGCGCCGGGAGACGACCTGCATCGCTCCCTGGAAGTTGAAGGAGAAACCGTTGCTGGCCGCTTCCACGGCGGCTTCCACTTCGCCGCGCGCGGGAGGCGAGCTGCGCATCTCCTCCATCACCTCGAGGATTGCGCGCGTCGCGGCGATCGTCGACTCGCTCTTCGTTCGCGTGAGCGCGCCCACGATGCCGTCGTTGTCGTCGGGGGTGGTCCAGAAGGAGCCCGCGCTGTAGGACAGGCCGAGTTCGGTGCGCACCCGGTTCAGGATCCGGCTCGAGAAGCCCCCGGATCCGAGGATGGAGTTGGCGATGCGGGAAGCGAAGTAGTCGCGCGAGTCCTCCTGGCGGATGGAGCTTCGGTGCGCCATGACGATGGTTGTCTGGTCCAGTTCCCGCGGGATCAGGTAGACCCCCGGTTCGTCCAGGATGTCGGGCACCGGCGGTTCGGGCAGCTCCTCCTCGCAGGCCGGCCATCCGGAGAGGAATTCGAGCAGGTGGACTTGGATTTCCTCCCATTCTAGGTTGCCCGACACCCCCAGCGCCAGGTTGTCCCGACACAGGATGCGACCATGGGCGGTGAGGAGGTTTTCTCGCGAGAGATCCTCCGGTTCGAGATCGCCGGGTGCCATCTCCCAGCCGATGGGGTGGTCGCCGAACATGAGGCGGTTGAACTCGGAGAAGGCCAGACGACCCGGGTCGTCCGGGCGGCGCAGGGCGCTTTCCAGTTCCTGGCCGCGCCACACCTCGACCTGCACCGAATCGAAGCGGGGATTGAGGAGCATGTCCTTCCACAGGCGCAGGCCGGGTTCGAGATTGCCGGTGAGCGAGTTGAGGGTCGCGGAGGTGCTCCCGCCCGAGGACCCGAACGCGAGCTGCAGCGCGTGCTGGTCGACCTGTTCGTCGACGGAGTCGGGGTGCAGCTCGATCGTTCCCCCGAAGCGCAGCAGCGAGGGAAGCGCGGTGGTGGCGGCGTACAGTTCGCGGCCGAGGAGTCCGAAACCGCCCGCAAAGCGCGCGTAGACGTTCACCAGGGGCAGGGAGTGGTCTTCCAGGAAGAAGACGGTCACGCCCTCGATCTCGTGCTGCGAGGGGGTGGGCGGCGTGAACGACAGCGGGGCGAATCGGAGCGCCTCGATGGCCTCCCGGTCGGCGGGCGGCCGCTGCGCATTCGCTCCGTCCGGCGCCGCAGCCGCTGCCGCGAGCAGGGTGGCGATGACCGCCTGGCGCCCCGGCCCCAATCCGGTCACGGGTCGGTTTCCCCGGTGCTCTTCACGAGGGTGGCGACGGTTCGGTTGTCGCGCGTGAAGTAGGTTCGCACCACGCGCTGCACGTCGGCGGGCTGGACGTCGTAGAGCAGCGCGGTCCGTTCGAACGTGGTCCGCCAGTCTCCGTACCGGATGACCGAGCTGGCGAGCTGGAGCGCGAGTCCCAGGTTGGACTGCAGGCGCCGCACGCCGGATGCCACCAGCTGGTTGCGCACGCGCTGCAGTTCCCTCTGTTCGGGCGGTTCCAGCGCCAGACGCTCGAGTTCTTCGTAGAGGGCGGCTTCGATCTGCGCGGGGGTGCTCGGCGCGCGCGGGGTTACGTGCACGACGAACTGTCCGGGGAAGCGTGATCCGGGGATGGTGGACGCGGTGACCGAGACGGCCAGACGGTCCTGCGTGATCAGGCGGCGGTAGAGGCGGGCGGTGCGCCGTCCCGACAGCACGGACGCCAGCATGGTGAGCGCCGGACTGTCCGGGTGATGACCGCTCACCGTATGCCAACCCACCCGCAGCTGCGGCTCGGCGTCCATCACCAGTTCCACCCGGCGCTCGCCCCGCTGCGGAGGCTCGACGGCGAGCACGGGAGGAGGGGGATCGCCGGGACGGATGTCGCCGAGGTAGTCGCGCGCCCAGGCCGTGATCGAATCCGGCGCCACGTCGCCCACGATGGCGACCACGGCATTGCGGGCGCCGTAGTAGCGGCGGTGGTATTCCTCCACGTCGTGGCGCGACAGCCGCTCCAGGTCCGACATGTACCCGACCACCGGGACCCCGTACGGATGCATCAGGAACGCCGTCCCCAGGTGGACCTCGTAGAGCAGGCCCCCCGGGTTGGTATCCACGCGGGTGCGGCGCTCCTCCATGACCACGTCGCGCTCGGTGTAGAATTCCCGGAAGACAGGGTTGTGCGCCCGGTCGCTCTCGAGCAGGAACCACATCTTGGCCCGGTTGGCCGGGAGTTCCACGAAATAGGTGGTAGCCTCGGAGGAGGTGGTCGCGTTGAGGTTGCGGGCTCCGTTTCTCGTGAGGATGCGGCTGAACTCGTTGGAGACCACCGGGGCCTGCGCCTGACCCTCGTAGGTGGCGACGCGCTCCCGGAGCGTCCTGAGGCGGGCGGTGTCGGGGGCGGTGGCGGACGACTCGAACAGCAGGGAGTCGTGGGCGGCGTCCATGCGCGCGAAGAGATCGAGTTCGGCTTCCACGTCGCGGGTGCCCACCGTGGTTGTGCCCTTGAAGAGCATGTGCTCGAGCAGGTGGGCCGTGCCGGTCGACCCGAGGGTCTCGTTGACGCCCCCGACCGCGTACTCGACGACGAACGCCACGGTCGGCGCCGATGGCCTTGGGAGGACGATGAGCCGCAGCCCGTTGTCGAGCGTCAACTCGTGCACGGGCAGGTCGGGAACCACGATGCCGTCCTGGCCCGAGGCTAGCTCGGGAGGCGCACCGAGCGATACGAGGACCGCGGTCGCGAGAATCCCGGCAGCTCGCTCGGTGCTGGTCATTGAGGTGGCGGCTGGCAGTGGGGGCAGTGGAACGCCGATCGGTTGCCGATCACCGTCCTCAGGACAACCCTTGGACACTTCACGCAGGGCTGACCTTCTCGACCGTATATCACCAGACGGGGACCGAACGATCCTTCCAGCCCGGCAGGGTCGCGGTAGTCCCGCAGGGTCGTGCCGCAGGCGGCGATGGCGGCCCGCAGTACTCTTCGTATGGCTCGGTGCAGCGGCGCGACCTTCGCCGCCGGAATCGCCCGCGCCGGCAGGGCCGGATGGATGCCGGCGAGAAACAGCGCCTCGTTGGCATAGATGTTCCCGATTCCGGCCACGCGCCGCTGATCGAGCAGCCACGATCGGATCGGTGAGCGGGAGCGGGCGAGTTCGGCCGCCAGGCGCCGGGCCGTGAAGGAACGGCCCAGCGGTTCAACCCCCAGCGTGCGCGACCAGCGCCGCCAGGAGCGGCCGGAAAAGCGCCGCAACCGCCCGAATCGGCGCACGTCGCTGTAGACGGCCGCGTCGCCGCCGGCCAGATCGAAGGTGACGCCGGTGTGGATGGGGAGCGGGGTGGGGTCGCCGCGCGGATGAAACAGAAGGCGGCCGGTCATCCCCAGGTTGATGACCAGAACCGTGTCCGGGAAGCAGAACCAGACCACGTTCTTGCCCCGTCTGCCCACCTGGTCGATCTCGGCGCCGGCCATCCCGCGGGCGAAGGCGCCAGCCGGCTCCGACAGCAGATCGGGGCGGCGCACCCGCACGCCGGAGATCATCCGGCCGGTGAGATGCGGCGTGAGGCCGCGCGCGATCGTCTCCGCTTCAGGAAGCTCCGGCAGGCTGACTCCGGCGGCTGGAGGTGGGGGACGGGGCGGTGACGCTCAGGTTTCCACGGCGGTGCCCGCGGCGGTCACCATGAGCATGTTGTTGATCACCTCGTAGTCAAGATCGACGGACACGACTGCGTTGGCGCCCCGGTCGGCGGCGCGCTCGGCCATCTCGCGGAGGGCATGCGCGCGGGCATCGCTCAGCGCGCGCTCGTATGCGTTGGAGCGCCCGCCCACGACATCGCGGACGGCCGCGAACAGATCCTTGAAGATGTTGGCGCCGATGATCGCCTCGCCGGTGACGATGCCGAGGTAGTCGCGCACCGGGCGTCCTTCCAGCGTTGGCGTGGTTGTAATGATCATGGTTTCCCTTGTTGACCTGGATTGTTGGAGTTGGACCGCCGGGTGTCGTCCGGCTCCGGGATCGGAGGAGAAGTCAGCTTCGCGCCATCTCGCGCCATCCGATGTCGGACCGGAAGTACCTGCCTTCAAAACGGATCTCGCGCGCGGCGCGCCGAGAACGCTCGGCGGCCTCCGCCAGCGTGCGGCCGAGCCCGGTCGCGGCGAGCACGCGGCCTCCCGCGGTCAGCACCGCACCTTCGTGGCGCCGGGTGCCCGCGTGGAAGAGAAGCACGTCGGGGTCGTCCGCGAGAGACTCCGGGATCTCCATGGCCGCGCCCGTCCGGTAGGACCCGGGATATCCTTCGGCCGCCAGCACCGTCGTGACCGCGGCTCCCCCGGCGGTGCCGGCACGGTGTCCCGGGAGACCGCTCCCGTCGGCAATCGCCATCATCGGGTCCAGCAGCGACCCCTCCAGCAGAGGAAGTACGACCTGGGTTTCGGGGTCCCCGAAGCGGCAGTTGAACTCGACCACTCTGGGACCCTCGTCGGTAAGCATCAGGCCGGCGTAGAGGAGCCCGCGGAACGGACAGCCCGCCTCGGCGAGGGCCTGCAGCACGGGATCGAGGACTTCGTCGCCGACCCGCGCGATCAGGTTGTCGGTGGCCAGCGAGACCGGCGCGTACGCCCCCATGCCGCCGGTGTTGGGTCCGGTGTCGCCCTCTCCGACCCGCTTGTGATCCTGCGAAGCCACCAGCGGGATCGCCCGCTCCCCGTCGGCGAGGGCGAAGACGCTGAGTTCCTCGCCGGTCATGCGCTCCTCGATCACGACCTCGCGTCCGGCATCGCCCATGCTTCCCTCCACCAGCATCTGCCGGATGGCGACGCAGGCCTCGTCCGGATCGTCGCACACGATCGCGCCCTTTCCCGCCGCCAGGCCGGAGGCCTTCACCACGCACGGCCCGCCTGCCTCCGCCACATGCGCTTCGGCCCGCGCCGCGTCGGTGAAGACGCGGTAGTCGGCCGTGGGCACGCCCGCGGCGCTCATGAGGTCCTTCGCGAAGGCCTTGCTCGATTCGATGCGCGCCGCCGCCCGCCAGGGCCCGAAGGCGGGCACGCCCGCGGCCTCCAGGCGGTCCGCGAGGCCGAGCGCGAGCGGGACTTCCGGGCCGATCACCACCAGGTCCATCCGGTGCGACTCCGCCCAGGAAGTCAGCGCCCGCACGTCCGTCGGGGAGATGTCGACCGCCCGCGCCATCCCCGCCATCCCGGCGTTGGGGCGCGTCGCGAAGAAACCGGCGGCGGGCGCGTCCCGACGGAGCTTCCAGAGCAGGGCGTGCTCCCGCCCGCCGTTGCCGACGATCAGAATGCGCATGCCAGTGATCCCGGGGCTATCTGCGGATGTTGTCCCGTATCGAGTCGCCCATCCTGCGGGCCGCTCCGCGCATGGATCCGATGAAGCTGCGGGCCTCCTCCGCGTAGGCGTCGGCCGCCGAGGAAATGTCGTCGCGGTAGGACGGGTCGGGGTCGTCGCGGCGAGGGTACTCTCCCGCCACGATACGGTCGTACTCGCCGCTCTCGATCCAGCTCCGTATCTCGGAAAGCCGCAGGACCCAGAACGGATGGGTGACGCCGAGCAGGTTGAGCACCTTGAAGACGTGGTCGGCCACATCTCCGCCCTCGCGGTAGTCCTCGGCCTGACGCACGAACTCGCCGAGATCGAGGTCCGAAGAGGTGCCGCCGCCCGCCATCTTCATCATGGCGGTCATGGCTACATCCGCGTCCTGGATGGAGACCAGTCCGGCGCGGTCCGAGGAGAGCTCGCTCTTGCGGGACCACTCCAGCAGCCCCATGAGCACGGCCCGTGCGGCGAGTCCGACGATCGGGAACCCGAGGCTGGCAAGCTGGATCAACAGCACCATCATTGTGCGGTAGAGCACGTGGCCGCTCATGATGTGGCCCACTTCATGGCCCAGTATGAACGACAGCTCGTCATCGTTCAGGATCAGGACCGTCCCCGAGTTGAGGATGATGAAGGGCTGGTCCATGCCGTAGGCGCCGGCATTGGCGATGGGCGTCTGGGAGACGTAGAGGGGGTACTCCTCGGTGTCCAGCGTCTCCACGATATCGCGATAACGCTCGTAGATGTGCCCGTACTGGCGCTCGCTCACCCGCAGGGCGTTCGCCTGGAACGCGAGCCGGATGGGCTTCTCGCCGAAGAAGCCGAAGAGGGTTTTCAGGACTTCGTCGAAGACGGGGAGCTTGCGCAGCGCCGCCAGCGCCGCGCGATCCGCGGGATGTTCCCACGAGCGCGACGAGATGCTGGTGAGGATGCGGCGCGCGTTTGCGTGGGGCGCGCCCCCGTTTCCATTGGCGTTCTCGGCCGCGCCGCCTGCACGGTCTGCGTCAGAACCGTCCATGGTGATTCTCCTTTGGCGGACGCCTGCCGGCGTCCTCGTATTCGTGTTGACCGCGCCGGGCTACCCCCCGCCGTGGTCGGTTCTCGTACGCCCTGCCCTGAACCGAGGTTTCGGCACGTATTCCGCCGTATTTCCGGAAGGCCATCACCCGCCAGGTCCGCGCCCAAGGGCCCGGCCGAGATCTTCGAGCAGGTCTTGCGGGTCCTCGATTCCCACCGACAGCCGCACCACGCGGCCGCTTACCCCCATCTCCTCCCTGCGCTCGCGCGGTACCGACGCGTGAGTCATGAGCGCGGGCACCGAGATGAGCGACTCCACACCTCCCAGGCTTTCCGCAAGTGCAAAAATGCGCGTGCCCTCCACCAGCCGCCGCACCGCGTCTTCGGTCGGCAGGGTGACGGACACCATGCCGCTGAACCCGGTCATCTGGCGCGCGGCCAGTTCGTGCTGCGGATGGGAGGAAAGGCCCGGATAGTGCACCTCTTCAACGGTCGGATGAGCCTCCAGGAAGCGCGCCACCGCCAGCCCGTTGGCGTTGTGTTCGCGCATGCGCACATGGAGGGTCTTTGTGCCGCGCAGACAGAGCCAGCAGTCCATGGGGCCGGGCACCGCGCCGGTCGACTTGCGCAGGAAGCGCAGCCGTTCGTCCAGGTCGGGGTCGCGCACCGTGAGAACGCCGCCGATGATGTCGCTGTGGCCGTTGAGGTACTTGGTGGTCGAGTGCATCACGATGTCCGCGCCCGTCTCGTGCGGGCGCTGGTTGACGGGCGTCGCGAAGGTGTTGTCGACACACAGGAGAACCCCGGCGTCGCGGGTCGCGTCGGCGGCCGCGCGCAGGTCGCACAGGCGCATCATGGGGTTGGTGGGGGTCTCGAGCAGGACCAGCCGCGTGTTCGGCCGGAGCGCGTCGCGGATCCGCTGCGGATCGCGCGAGTCCACGAAGGAGAAGGAGAGGCCGGCCCGGTTCAGCACCTGCGTGGCCAGCCGCGTCGTCCCGCCGTAGGTGTTCTCCTCGCAGACCACGTGGTCGCCGGCCGACAGCAGGCGGGCCACACAGTCGATGGCGGCCATCCCGCTCGCGAAGGCGATGCCGTGGGACCCCCCTTCCAGAGCCGCGACGTTGCGTTCGAGGGCTTCGCGGGTAGGGTTCTGGACACGGGCGTACTCCCAGGGCCATCCCTGGTCCAGTCCCGGCTGTACATAGGTCGAGGTCTGGAAGATCGGGGGCATTATGGAGCCGGTGAGCGGCTCGGGCGCCTGTCCCCCGTGAATCGCGAGCGTCGCGAGCCGAGGTTCGGGCGATTGCGTCCCTGCAAAGGGTTGGGTCATGGATCCCGAATGCGTCCGAAGGGGTTCTGGACAGCGGTCACAGGCCCGAATGTAGCAGTCCGTGCATGAATCCGCCCGAGCACCGGGAGCGGCGAGGCGCCGGGCGAGTCCCGCCGCCCACCGGGGAGGTTCGCCAGCCATGCCAATCGTTCTTCCGCCCGATCTCATGGTGAGCGTCTCGGGTTTCCGGGGCCGGGCGGGAGATCCGCTCACGCCCGAACTGGTCACGGCGCTTGCCGCGGCGTACGGCGCATTCCTGCGCACCGAGGGCGGCGAGCGTTCCGTGATGCTGGGACGCGACTCGCGGACTTCCGGGCCCATGCTCGCGGCGGCCGCCGGAGCCGGACTGGCGTCGGTGGGGTGCGACGTGGTCGACATCGGCATCGTCCCCACCCCGACGCTCATGATGGCGGTTCGCGACGCCGGGGCGGCAGGCGGGATCGCGGTCACGGCAAGCCACAACCGGGCGGAGTGGAACGCCCTCAAGTTCGCTACCGCCGAGGGAGTGTTCTTGGACGCACCCGGGATGGCCCGATTTCGCGAGCTGCTCGCGGAGGAGATTCCGCGCGCGCCGTGGGATCGGGTCGGTGAGGTGACGCGGGACGAGGGGGCGGCGGAGCGGCATCTGCAGGCGGTGCTGGACCTGCCCTTCGTGGAGGTTGCCGCGTTGCGCGCACGGGGTTTCTCCGTGGCGCTCGACTGCGTTCACGGGGCGGGGGGTGCGGTCATGCCGGAGCTGCTGGAGCGGCTGGGGTGCCGGGTGCACGGCATCGGGTTGGAGATGGACGGGCGCTTTCCGCGCGATCCCGAGCCCACGGCGGAGAACCTGGGGGCTCTGGGCGCGCTCGTGCGGGACACCGGCGCCGACCTGGGGATGGCGGTGGACCCCGACGTTGACCGCCTGTCCCTGGTGGACGAGACCGGTGCCCCCGTGGGCGAGGACTTCACCCTGGCTCTGGCGGCCGCGGCCGTGACCCGTCGGCGTCCGGGCCTCGTGGTGACCAACCTCTCCACCAGCCAGGTGGTCGAGGATGCCGCGGCCGCGGCCGGGGCGAAGACACTGCGCGCGCCCGTGGGCGAGATCAACGTTGTGCGCCGCATGCTGGCGGAGGGAGCCGTGGTGGGCGGGGAAGGGAACGGCGGCGTGGTCGTGCCCGCGCTGCACCACACGCGGGATGCGCTGGTCGGCGCCGCGCTCGTGCTTCAGCATCTGCGCGACGAACGGCTCTCGCTGGCCGCCGCCATCGCCCGCTATCCGGCCTACCGCATCGTGAAGCACAAGGTCGCCTTTCCCAGGGAGGCGCTGGAGGCCGCGTACGCCCGCCTGCGGCAACGCTGGCCCGGCGCCGACCGGGACCGCACCGACGGGCTGCGGCTCACCTGGCCGGACCGCCGCGAGTGGCTGCACGTGCGGCCCTCCGGAACGGAGCCGGTGGTGCGGCTGATCGCGGAAGCGCGGGCGGGGCCGCGGGCGAGGGCGCTCGTGGAGGAGGCGCGCGGCGAGCTTTCCCGGCTGGCGCGTTCCCACCGGGATGCGCGCGCGGTAGCTTCCCGGTGACACCCGCGGGGAGGCTGGCTGGCGGCCGCAGGGGCTTCCGAACGACACCATCATCGACAAGGAAATGTGTGGCATAGTGGGATACGTGGGTCCCGGTGACGCGACCCCCGTGCTGCTCGAAGGCCTCCGCCGCCTCGAGTACCGCGGATACGACTCGGCCGGTCTCGCAGTGATCAACGGTGACGCCCGGCTGAGCGTGGTGAAGCGGGCTGGCAAGCTGGGGCAGGTGGAAGCGGCCATCGGCCGCGACACGCTGGGGGGGAGCTGCGGCATCGCCCATACGCGCTGGGCCACCCACGGGGCCCCGACCGAGCGCAACGCCCATCCTCATGTCAGTCAGGACGGTGGCGTGGCGCTCGTCCACAACGGCATCATCGAAAACGCAGGCCTGCTCAGGCGACGGCTAGAGGCGCGAGGGTACCGCTTCCGGAGCGATACCGACACCGAAGTCGTGGTGCACCTGGTCGACTTCTTCCTCAGAGAGGGATCTCCGCTGGAGGAAGCCCTGGCGCTTGCGCTGGAACGGGTCGAGGGCACCTACGGCATCGCGGCGATCTCCGCGCACGAGCCGGACAAGCTGGTCGCGGCGCGCCAGGGGAGCCCGCTCCTGCTCGGCGTGGGAGCTTCGGGCCAGTACCTGGTGGGCTCCGACGCGGCCGCCGTGGTGGCCCAGACGCGCGACGTCGTCTACCTCGCGGACGGGGACTACGCAAAGCTCGAGCGCACCGGCTACCGGATCTACCATATGGGACGGGGGACGGTGCGCCGCTCCGTGCATCAGGTGACGTGGGACCTGTCCGCCATCGAGCGCGGCGGCTTCGAGCACTTCATGCTGAAGGAGATCTTCGAGCAGCCGCGCAGTCTGCGCGACGTGCTTCGGGGGCGGCTGCTGGAGGCCGACGGAATGGCTCGCCTGGGCGGGATCGAGCGGCACCGGGAGGAGTTGCTCTCGCTGGATCGCGTGGTGATGACGGCGTGCGGAACCAGTTGGCACGCCGCGCTGATCGGCGAGTACATGCTCGAGGATCTCGCGCGCATACCCGTCGAAGTCGAGTACGCGTCGGAGTTCCGCTACAAGAACCCGGTTCTGGACGAGCGCACCCTGGTGGTCGCGATCAGCCAGTCCGGAGAGACCGCCGACACGCTGGCCGCGTTGCGCGAGGCTCGCCGCAGGGGAGCCCGCACCATGGGCATCGTCAACGTGGTGGGCTCGTCCATCGCGCGCGAGACCGCCTTCGGCTGCCACCTGCACGCCGGACCCGAGGTGGGGGTGGCGTCCACCAAGGCCTTCACCAGCCAGCTCATGGTGCTTGCGCTGTTTGCCCTGTGGATGGGACGGCACCGGCAGATCTCGCTGCTGGGCGGGCGCCGCGTCGTCCAGGCCATGCAGGCCCTTCCGGGACAGGTGGAGGAGGTCCTGAAGTTGAACGATTCCATTCTGGAGCTGGCGCGCACCTACAAGGACGCGCCCAACTTCCTCTATCTGGGCCGCGGCTACCAGTTTCCGGTGGCGCTGGAGGGGGCGCTCAAGCTCAAGGAAGTGAGCTACATCCACGCCGAAGGCTATCCCGCGGCCGAGATGAAGCATGGGCCGATCGCGCTGATCGACGAGGCCATGCCGGTCGTGATCTTGGCTCCGAGCGACCCCGTCTACCCGAAGGTCGTCTCCAACATCGAGGAAGTAAAGGCGAGGAGCGCGCGCGTGATCGCCGTCGTCAGCGAGGGCAACTCGGAGCTCGAGGACAAGGTGGATCACGTCATCCGGGTGCCGGACACGCTGCCCTTCCTGCGCCCCGTGCTCACGACGGTGCCGCTTCAACTGCTCGCCTACCACATCGCCGTCCTGCGGGGCTGCGACGTGGACCAGCCCCGCAACCTGGCCAAGTCGGTCACGGTCGAGTGATGGTCCGGGCACGGGGACAGGGGGCCACACCGTCCGGGGCGGCTGATGCGGGAGGCGCGGGATGAGGATCGTCCTCCAGCGCGTGGCGCGCGCCTCGGTGACCGTCGACGGGTCGGTGGTGGGCCGCATCGGCGGCGGGCTCCTGCTGCTCGTCGGGTTTACCCGCGAGGATCGCGCGGACGCCCTCGAGTGGATGGCGAACAAGGTGCTGGGGCTGCGCGTCTTCAACGATGCGCAGGGCAGGATGAACCTGTCGCTCCGGGATGTCTCCGGCGACGTTCTGGTCGTGAGCCAGTTCACGCTGTACGGCGATACCCGCAAGGGACGCCGGCCGAGCTTCATACGGGCCGCGGGGCCCGATGTGGCCGTGCCCCTCTACGAGGACTTCGTTGCGCTCCTGCGGGAGAAGGCTCCGGGCCGGGTCGAGACCGGCGTGTTCGGCGCCATGATGGATGTGGAACTCGTAAACGATGGCCCCGTCACGCTGGTGCTGGAACGATGACCGGCGGGCCGGCGGATGGGCGGCCCCCCGGCCTCGTGCTCGCGTCCCGGTCGCCCCGGCGGGCGGACCTGCTCTCCATGCTGGGCATCGCCTTCGAGGTCGATCCTGCGGACATCCCGGAGGAGGTTCTCCCAGGGGAGGATCCCGTCGCCCATACCCGGCGTCTGGCCGAGGGCAAGGCGCGGGCCGTGGCGGCGCGCCGGCCGGGGAGACTCGTGCTGGGAGGCGACACGGTGGTGGTGCGGGACGGGACCATCCTGGGAAAGCCAAGGGACGCCGATGACGCGGTCGCGATGCTGCTGAGCCTGGCGGGCCGGGCCCACGAGGTGGTCAGCGCGCTGGCGCTGGCGGAGCCCGACGGTTGCGTGCACGCCGGCGTCTCCCGAACCACGGTGTGGCTGCGGTCCTTCGGCGAGGAGGAGGCTCGGGCCTACGTAGCCACCGGGGAACCGATGGACAAGGCGGGGTCCTATGCCATACAGGGCGCCGGCGCGGTGCTGGTGGAGTCGCTGGAGGGCGACTACTTCACGGTGGTGGGGCTGCCCGTGCCGCTGCTCGTGGGCCTGCTGGGCGCCGCCGGCATCCCCTACGGGTTTGGAGACAGGGCAACGGCATCCGCAGGGGGCGTGAGACCGGGAACCGGAGTGCAGCCGTGAGCAGGCAACCCGCAGTGCTCGCCCTCGACCAGGGCACGACCGGCTCCACCGCCTTGGTGGTGGCGGGCGACGGACGGATTCTGGGACGCGGCTACTCGGAGTTCACCCAGCACTTTCCCCGGCCGGGCCGGGTCGAGCACGACGCCGAGGAGATCTGGCGGGTGACCCGGGGGGTCGCGCGCGCGGCGCTGGACGACGCCGGGGGACAGGTGCGGCTCGAGGCCATCGGCATCGCGAACCAGCGCGAGACGGTGGTGCTGTGGGACCGCGCCTCGCTGGAGCCGGTGTGCCGGGCCATCGTCTGGCAGGACCGCCGCACGGCGTCGATCTGCGCGGAACTGCGCCGCGGCGGCCACGAGTCCGAGGTGCGCCGGCGGACGGGGCTGGTTCTGGATCCCTACTTCTCGGGAACCAAGCTGACCTGGCTCTTCCGCGAGCGCCCGGAGCTGCGCGCGGCGGCGGAAGCCGGCGACCTGGCTGCGGGTACCATCGACGCCTGGCTGGTGGCCCGCCTGACGGGCGGTTCGGTGCACGCCACCGACCACACCAACGCCTCGCGCACCCTCCTCTACGACCTGCACCGCAAGGCCTGGGACCCGTCGCTCGCCGATCTGCTCGAGGTCCCGGCGGGCATCCTGCCCGAGGTGCGCTCCAGCTCGGGCGACTTCGGGATCGCGCGCGGCGAGCACCTGGGGAGGGAGGTTCCGGTTGCGGGCGTGGTCGGGGACCAGCAGGCCGCCCTCTTCGGACAGGGCTGCGTCCGGGCGGGCCGGGCCAAGGTGACGTACGGCACCGGGGCGTTCCTGCTGCTGCATACCGGCCAGGAGGTGGTGACCTCGGAGAACGGGCTTCTCACCACGCTGGCCTGCGACGCGCGCGGCGGCCCGGCGTACGCCCTGGAGGGCTCGATCTTCTCGGCGGGCGCGTCCGTGCAGTGGCTGCGCGACGGCCTGGGCATCCTCGACCACGCCGCCGAATCGGAGGAGCGCGCCCGCGAGGTGGCGGACAACGCCGGAGTCTACTTCGTGCCCGCGTTCGTGGGGCTGGGCGCGCCCCACTGGATCCCCGAGGCGCGCGGCACGGTGGTGGGCATTACGCGCGGCACGACCGCGTCGCACCTGGCGCGCGCGGCGCTCGAGTCGATGGCGTACGGCACGGCCGACGTCATCCGCGCCATGGAAGAGGACGCCGGGCTGGCCACCGGGGAACTGCGTGCCGACGGCGGGGCCGCCCGCAACCGCTGGCTGATGCAGTTCCAGGCGGACGTGCTGGGCGTGCCCGTGCGCCGCGCCCCCCGGGTGGAGACCACCGCGCTGGGAGCCGCCGGGCTGGCGGGAATCGCAGCCGGGATCTGGCCGGACGGCGAGGCGTTTGCGGAGTCCTCCGGAGATCCCGAGATCTACTCGCCCGGGATGGGCTCCGAGGAACGCGACGCGCTCGTCGCCGGGTGGGAGAGGGCGGTTGCGGCTGCACGCAGCTGGGCCCGCGAGGGAGACCCACCCGGTCAGGTTTGAGAAACCGCGCCTCCATCCTATATATTGAGAACGCTGGGAAGACCGGACCTGAGGCCGCCGGGCCAGGTGCGGGACAACGGGAAACAAGGGGCGCAGCGAATGAAGAACAGCCGCTTCTATATCGGTCTGGTCGGCGTCGCGATGGTCGTGACGTTCCTCATCTGGACGGGGTTCGACAAGGCGATGGTCTACTACCTGACCCCGGTCGAACTCATGGCGAAGGTGGCCGAGGACGACACCTTCCACGACATCGGCGTGAAGGTGAGCGGCCGGGTGGTCAAGGGGAGCTATCAGGCCGAGGGCGCATTCGAGCACTACTTCTCGGTGGTGGACCTGGCGCGCGACGACGCCAGCTTCCGGGTGGAGTACCGTGACATCCTCCCAGACACCTTCAGCGACGAGACCGAAGTCGTCATCGAAGGACGCTTCCGGCGCGACGGGGTCTTCGAGGCCACGACCGTGCTGACCAAGTGTGGCAGCCGCTACGAGGCGATGCCGGAAGAGATGGCCGGATGATCCTGCTCGGGGAGTTCGCCCTCTGGGTGGCTCTGCCGGTTTCGATCTGGGGCATCGTGCTCGCCTTCGTGGGCGGGCACCGGAAGCGCGGCGACCTGGTCCTCTCGGCCGAACGGTCGGTCTACGCCGTCTTCTTCCTGCTCTGCCTCACCTCGCTGGGCATCATCCTGGCGTTTGTCGGAGAGCACTACGAGTACCGGTACGTGTGGGGGTACTCGAGCCGGGAGCTGGAAACCTACTTCAAGGTGACCGGGCTCTGGGCGGGCCAGCGGGGATCGCTGGTCTTCTGGGTGCTGCTGCTCGCGCTCTTCTCGAGCATCGCGGTCTTCCAGAACCGCCGCAGGAACCGCGAGTTCATGCCCTCGGTGGTGGGCGTCCTGCTCACGATCACGGCGTTCTTCCTCGGCGTGCTCCTCTTCGCCGACGTGAACCCCTTCGAGAGACTGCCGTTCACGCCCGCCAACGGGCAAGGGCTGAATCCACAGCTTCAGAACTACTGGATGACCATTCATCCCCCCACGCTCTATCTGGGGTTCACCTCCTTCTCGGTGCCCTTCGCCTTCGGCGTCGCCGCTCTGATCACCGGCAAGACCGACTCGCGCTGGCTGGTGGTGACCCGGCGCTGGACCCTGCTGAGCTGGTTCTTCCTGACCAACGGCATCATCTTCGGCATGCGCTGGGCCTACGAGGAGCTGGGCTGGGGCGGATACTGGTTCTGGGATCCGGTCGAGAACGCATCCCTGCTTCCCTGGCTCACCGCGACGGCATTCCTCCACTCCGTGATGATCCAGGAGCACCGGGGAATGCTGAAGATGTGGAACCTGTCGCTGGTTTCGCTGACCTTCCTGCTCACCATCTTCGCGACCTTCCTGACGCGTTCCGGGCTCATCGAGTCGGTTCACTCCTTCGCCCAGAACACGCGCATCGCCTACATCTTCCTCGGCTTTCTGGGCGTCGCCACGATGGCGTGCCTGCTCCTCATCCTGTGGCGCAAGGACGATCTGCGCGCGGAACGCACCATCGAGTCGTTCCTTTCGCGCGAATCCGCCTTCCTGATGAACAACCTGATCCTGCTGGGGTCGGCGTTCGCGGTGCTCTGGGGCACGCTCTTTCCGCTGATCTCGGAGGGGTTCGCGGGGACCAAGGTGGCCGTGGGGCCGGCGTTCTTCAACCGCGTCAACATCCCGATCGGGCTGGTGCTGCTGGCGCTGACCGGGATCGGGCCGGTCATCGCCTGGCGGAAGGCGACGCGCCGGAACCTGAAGCGCAACTTCGTGTCGCCGCTGCTGATGGCGGCAGCCGTCGTCGCCGGGCTCATGATCGCCGGCATGCGCGGGTTCTACGCCCTCGCGACCTTCGCGATCTGCGGCTTCGTGCTCACCATTCTGGTGAACGAGTTCTGGAAGGGCACCCGGGCGCGGGCGCGCATCGAAGGCGAGGGGCTGGGCAGGGCCTTCCTGCACCTGATCGCGCGCAACCGCCGGCGCTGGGGCGGCTACATCGTGCACGTGGGCATTGTGCTCATGTTCGCCGGGTTCGCGGGAGCCTCGTTCCACACCGAGATCGACCGGAGCGTCGAGCCCGGCGACCAGATCCGGGCGGCCTCTCCCTACGGCCACGAGTACGTGCTGACCTACCAGGGCCTTTCGTCGTCCCGCACGCCCAACATGTGGCAGTGGGTGGCGCTCATGGACGTGTCCCGGGACGGCCGCCGGCTCGGCACCATCACCGCCGAGCAGCGCATCTACTCGACCGCGGACCAGCCGATCCGGGAGGTCGGCATCCGCTCGACCCCGCTCGAGGACGTGTACGTCATCCTCGCGGGGGTCGAGGACTTCGAGGGCGCCGTTCTGAACGAGTCTTCGGCCCAGGGCGCGGTCTTCCAGGTGCTGGTGCGGCCCCTGGTGGGCTGGATCTGGTACGGCGGACTGGTCATTACCCTCGGTTCGCTGATCGCCCTCTGGCCCGGCGCGGGCGGACCCGCCCGGCGCAAGGTCCAGGCCACGCCCGCGAGCGCCCGGCTCGCGAAGGTCTGACCCGGGCTGGCGTTCCGTCCGGTTCCTGCCGCTGGCTCCGCCGCCGCATAGCGCATGATGATCGTTCTGGGGGCAGTTCTGGTCGCGGCCGCGGTGGTCCTCTACGTCGTGCAGCCCGTGTTCAGTGGAGAGAAGGCGCCTCTCGTGAGCCTGGACGAGGAGTTCACCGAGGCGGAGGCGCGCAGGCACCTGAGCCTGGTGGCGCTGCGCGACGTCGAGTACGACTTCGCGACCGGAAAGATCGACGAACGCGACTACCGCCGCTTGCGCGACGAGTTGGCGCGCGAGGCACTGGATGCGTTGCAGGAGGTGCGGCGGAGCCGGGAGCAGGCAGAGGGCCGCCCTCCGCCCGCGCAGGACACCGTGGCCGACGACCTCGAACAGGAAATCGCGGCGTATCGGGCCGCCCTGAGAGCGGGCACGCTGTGCGACCGCTGCGGCAGCGCCAACCCGGAGGTGGCGCTCTTCTGCGCGGCCTGCGGCCGACGCCTTGAGTCGGAGCGCGGGGAGGAGGCCGCGCCGGCCGCGCGGGGCTGATGAGCTGATGCCCGCCGCCGCTGCCGCCCCCCGCGCCGGCCTCCCTGTCCTCGAGGCCGCGTCGCTGGTGCGGGACTACGGGCCGGTGCGTGCCGTGAATCACGTCTCCTTCCGCCTCGGCGCCGGTGAGTTTCTCTCGGTGTTCGGCCCCAACGGAGCGGGCAAGACGTCACTCCTGCGGCTGCTCGCCGGAGGGCTCCGCCCGACGTCCGGGGAGGTCCGCGTGTCCGGGATCCCCCTCACGGTCGGAGACCGGGCGGCGCGCGCCCGGATCGGCATCCTGTCGCACCTGAGCTTTCTGTACGGCCGCCTGACGGCCCGCGAGAATCTCCTCTTCTACGGCCGCCTGCACCGCCTCGGCGACCTGGACTCGCGGGTGCCGGACCGTCTGGCCGACGTCGGCCTCGAGCGTTACGCCGACAGCCCGGTGGACACGCTGTCCCGGGGCACGGTGCAGCGGCTGGCGGTGGCGCGCGCGCTGCTTCACGATCCCGGGATCGTCCTGCTCGACGAACCCTACACCGGTCTCGACGCCTACGCGGGCGCGATGCTGCAGGAGCTGCTTTCGGCGCTGAAGGACGGGGGCCGCACGGTCGTCATGGTCACGCACAATCTGGGGCGGGGGCTCGAGTTGGCCGACCGCGTGGCAATCCAGGTTCGCGGCAGCTTCGTGTTCGAAGCCGAGCGGGCCGATCTGGATGCCGCTGGCCTGGAACGGTCCTATCGGCGTGCGGTGGAGGGAAGGGCGTGACCGTCTACCTGCGGCAGGTGGCGGCGATCGTGCGCAAGGACCTGCTGCTGGAGGTGCGCACCGGGGAACGGCTCGCGGCGATGGGTGCGCTGACCGTCCTGGTCGCCGTCCTCTTTCGTTTCGCGATCGATCAGGGGCTGGTGCGGATGCAGCTGCTGGCCGCCGGCCTGATCTGGATGACGATCCTGTTCGGAGGCATGCTGGGCATGGGCAGGACCTTCGAAATGGAGCGGGAGCAGGGCGCGATCCAGGGCCTGCTCACCAGCCCGGTCCCGCTGGATGGAATATACCTGGCGAAGGTGGTCTCCAATTTCATCCTGGTGACCCTGATCGAGGTCGTCGCGCTGGCGGCCTACTGGCTGTTCTTCGGGTTCAACTACGGCAACGACCCCCTCCTGCTGGCCGGCGTGCTGGGTGTGGCGACGCTCGGGTTCGTGGCCGTCACCACGCTGTTCAGCGCCATATCGGCGCAGACGAACATGGGACAGACCCTTCTTCCCATCCTGATCTTTCCACTCCTGGTTCCTGTGGTCATCTTCGGTGTCACGGCCACGGGCCGCATCTTCGCTTCGCGTCCCGTACAGGAGGTCGAGGGCAGCCTCTATCTGCTGGCGGCCTTCACGGTGGTGGCGCTGACGGCGGGAACGATCCTGTTTCGATACGTGGTGGAGGAATGATGTCACTCGCGCGGATCCGATGGATGGCGGCGGCTCTGGGGGTTCTGGGCGTCGCCGGAGTACTGGTTCTCCACTGGCTGGTCTTCTTCTGGGTGGGGACGGAGCGCACCATGGGGATCGTGCAGCGGATCTTCTATGTGCACGTCCCCTCCGCCTGGGTGACCTTCCTCGCCTTCGGCATCACGGCGCTGTGCGGAGCCGCATATCTCTGGCTGCGCGACGAGCGGCTGGACTGGGCCGCGCAGTCGGCGGCCGAGGGAGGACTGGTCTTCGGGGCGATCATGCTCACTTCGGGGCCGCTCTGGGCGGCGTACGCCTGGGGAACGCCCTGGACCTGGGAGCCGCGCCTGACCCTGACGCTGCTCATGTGGTTCGTCTTCGTCGGCTACTTCCTCGTGCGCGCTTCGGCGGAGGACCGGCAGGCGGGCAAGCGCATGGCGGCGGTGGTCGGCGTGCTGGGGGCGCTGCTGATTCCGCTTGTCCACGTGAGTGTGCTCTGGTTTCCCTCGCTCCATCCCCAGCCGGTGGTGCTCAATGTCGAGGAAGGGCCGACGCTGGACGGGGACATGCTGATCACCCTCATGACGGGGCTGCTGGCCTTCACCCTCATCTTCTTCTCCGTCTTCTGCCTCAGATACGGCCTCGAGCACATGCGCTACCAGCGCGCCCTCGAAATGCGCGAACAGCCTCGGGCAACGTAAGGAAAATCGACCATGCAAATGTTACGTCCCCGACCCCGACTCGTCCTCCTTGCGGCCCTGGCGGCGTCGCTGGCGTCCTCGGCTCCGCTGGTCGCCCAGGTGGGTACCGAAGTGCTCGCACAGCAATCGCTGCGGCCCTACTGGTACGTGTTCATCGCCTACGCGCTGGCGTGGCTGCTGCTCCTGGGCTGGATGTTCTCCATCGGTCGGCGGATGCGGGGACTGGAGGACGGGGGAACCGGGAATCGCGACGCATGAATCGCCTCCCGCTGGCTGGCTTTCGGCATTGGCCGGGGCTAATTTTTTTGCGATTCCGACGTTTGTGGCCGGTTGATGATCGGACGGGGCCGGCGTGGGTCCGGGCGCATGTAAAACCCCAAGGAGTGACATGATGAGAGGACGTGAGAATCGGGGACGTTGGATGGCGCTGTTCCTCGTGGCGCTGGCCGGGGCTGCTCAGGTTCAGCCGCTCGACGCGCAGAGCACGAAGATGGGCAGCACGCTGCGGTACGGTTCCGGATTCTTCAACGTCCCCGCCGCTTCCACGCTCCCGCATCTCGCGATCACGGGCACCTATTCGGGGTTTGGGATCAGCGTGGACGAGCGCGTGTTCATCTCGCAGAGAGGGATCGAAAAGGGTCGTCTCGCGGGCGAGTGGAGCCAGTGGCTGCAGGACGCGTCGGTTGCGGTCGGGCTCTTCGACCGCGTCGAAGTCGGCGCCTCCTTCCAGAACTTCGCCGATGCCGAGAACGGTGGGAACATGGTCGGAGCATTCGGCCGGGTCGCAGTCGTGAAACCCGAATCGTCCGGGTTCGGGCTGGCGGTGGGCACGCGCTTCGTGAGCGGTCCTTCCTTCGGAGACGGGCGCGATCACATTCCTCCCCGGCTCGGATTCCCCGACATCCGGTTCTACGACGCATACGAGGGAGGCCTGGTCGACGACATGTCGACCTCGTTCTCTCCCTACGTGATGGCGTCCTTCCAGCTCGCCGGCCTCGACAGCGACGCCCTTCCCGAGCATGACCTGACCTTCGGGCTGGGGTACGGAACGGGGATGTTCGGCGGGAGCGGAAGCGATCTCGGCTGGTACGGAAGGCGCTATTCGCACGGCTGGCTCGCGGCCACGGCGCTGCATGTCCAGCTCGCCCAGGGGGTTCTCCTGAACCTAATGGGGGAATACGACGGATGGGACTTCAACACCGGAGTGCAGCTGGACGTCGGCGGGATCCGGGCCGGCGCCTACGTGCTCGGGGTCCAGCACGTCGAGACCTCGACCATATACCGCAGCTCGCGCTTCGGGGTGATGGCCTCCTTGGCGCTCTGTCCCAACGGCAGCGGCCTGCTGTGCAGCCCGCGGCTGATGCCGCGTCCGGAGCCGATCCAGCTCCCGGCTCCGCCGCCGGATACGGTGGTCATCGAGCGCACCACCGAGATCCCGATCGAGCTCAGCATGGAGCGGACCCTGTGCCTCGCGACAGGCGAGAACGGCACGGTGATGGCCACGCCCGAAGGCGCGGAAGTGATTTCGCTGGATGCGCTGGGCGGCGTCTACGCGGCGGACGCCGAGTGGTTCAACAACGACAGCGAGATCGAGCACGCGGACTACCCGTACGAGAAGGTGGGCGAACAGATCAGCCCGAACTGCACCACGATCACGCGGGTCGGCGAGTGGCTGGGCGTACCGCTCTTCGCGGAGTCCGCCGCGGCCGGCGAAGACCCGATTCCGATGATCTACGTGCCTGTGACCCCGGGACGCTGGCAGCCTTACGAGTTGCCGGCGCGGGTGCGCGGCTGAGGGCTCGGGGGAGCGTTCGCCCGTTCCAGGTCTTCGACCGTGTCGATGTCCGGCAAGGGCTCGAGCGTGGCCGTGCGCAACTCCAGGGCGCGGGCGCGAGCCAGCGTCGCCGTCATGACTCCCTCGGTGCTCCAGGGCACGTCGCGGAAGAGGTCGGGCCAGTAGCCGGTCGCGCCGATCAGGTAATATCCGCCGTCCAGCGCGGGACCCAGCACGAGGTCGTTTGCCGAGAGCTCGGCGAAGGCGCGCTCGACGACGCGACGATCCACCGCGGGGGCGTCGGTGCCGATCGCGCACACCTGCCGCGCCCGCTGGAACTCGCGCCGGAAGGCGTCGGCCAGACGCTCGCCCAGATCGCCGCCTTCCTGGGGTCTGAAACCGACGCTCGCAGCCCCCAGCCACTCACGCGCCGCGGCCAGTTCATTCGCGGGATCGATGTAGACGACCAGGCGATAGCGCCCCCCGCGAACGCCATCCAGCACCCGGCGTGCCATGATGCCGTACAGCGATGCGGCCTCGACTTCCCCGATGGCGGCGGCCAGTCGCGTCTTGACGCGCCCCGGACGGGGGACTTTCGCGAAGACGATCAGGGTGCGCTCCATGTCGCGCGTCACCGGTTGCGCCCATTCTCCGATGCCGGGACGCGCTCGGGATACCAACGCGCCAGGCGTTCGGGCGCGACGCCGGCCAGGTACAGGGAGGTGGTCGCCCCGTTGCGCAGCCAGACCTTCCATCTTCCGAGGCGCTGGTAGGTTCTGGGGCTGGTCAGCAGAGGCCCGGGCAGGCGCGCGATCCTGCCCGAGCGACGCAGTCGGCGAACCATCTCGACATCTTCCATGAGGGGCAGTTCGGGGTAGCCTCCGACGGCTTCGAAGGCGTCGCGCCGCACCAGCAGGCCCTGGTCGCCGTACACCAGGCCGGTTAGGCGCTCGCGCACGCGCTGTCCGGTCTCGACCAGGCGCCAGAACCAGCCACGCCCGCTCAGGCGGAACGGGAAATACGCCGCCGCCGGGCCGTTGTCGGATTGGAGCGCGGAGACGAGCGCCGAGCGGGAGGCTGACGGGAGCCGGGAGTCGGCGTGCAGGAAGAGGAGCCAGGGTGTGTCGAGCGCGCCCGCGCCCGCGTTCATCTGGGTGGCCCGTCCCCGGGGCCCGGACACGCACACGGCGCCTCCCGCACGGGCAAGGTCGAGGGTGTCGTCGGCGGAACCGCCGTCCGAAACGACGACACGAAGCGGCAGTTGAACTTCCGCCAGGTCGGCCAGCAGTCGGGGCAGATGACCCGCTTCGTCGATGGTCGGGATCACCACCCCCAGGGTGGCGCCGGTCACGGGTCGAGGTCGTTCAGCGTCCAGTCGTATTCGAAGAAGCGCACGTCCAGGCCCGGGTTCCGGAGGTATTCGGCATCTTCCTCGGACACGTACCGGGCGAAGAAGTCGAGCAGGCCGTCTGTTCCTCCGAAGTCGTCGCCGTACCAGTCCAGCACCCGGTTCAGGGTGAGGGATCCGGCGCCCGAGCGGTCGATCAGGAAGTGTTCGGGATTCTCCACCAGCCCGCGCACGGCTCGATCGAGCTGGTCGTCGAGACGCTCCGGCACGTAGGCCTCGGCCGCCAGCGGAGGGCAGCTCAGCGCGGCGCAGTTGACCGCGAAGTGGATGCGCGGCTCACCCCACGTCGGCCGTATGATCTCGTGCTCGATCTCGTCGAGGGAGCGGGTTGCTCCTGCGACATCGCAGAAGGCTCCGGTGAAGACGTCGCGGATCTGCCAGACGGAGTTGTCGGGGCGGTCGGCGAACGCGTTGCGGATCGAACCCACCAGCCCGGCGTTCTTCCGGATCGGATAGTTCGACGACACCCGGTCCAGCATGCAGGCGTTGTACGCGTTGATCCAGAACGCGAGCTGGACGTCGTCGGGCGCCGACTCGAGCGCGGCCAGGTCCGTACCCGCGAGCTGATCCAGGTAGGCGGCCAGGTCCGCCCGGCGGTCCTGCAGGGCGGCGTAGTCCACCCGCGGCGCCTGGACGACGTCCTCGAGGATCCGGGTGAAGTCAGCGTGGTCGGTAACGTCCTGCGCGGCGACCGGTGACGCCGCGAGCACGCAGGCGAGCAGGGACGTAAGAAGGGCTTTTCCTGTGGTCATTTCCTGGCAGCTCCAGCGAGTGTTTTCCACCAATCAACGCGGGCCGGTCGGGGCGGCCTCTGGCAAAAAGAGAACAGCAGTCGCGGTGGCTCCGCAACGGGGTCCCGAGATCGTCCCGAACTGACATTCCAGGTGTCAAAGGGGACCCGTTATGTTTCATCCCGCGCGAGCCCTTTCGCTTTCTGTTCGGGTCTCGTATCTTGGATTGCACCTCTTCGTTCACGCGAACCCGACGGAGACATACAGCGATGGCCCGCAAGATCCAGACCAACTCGAAGGACAAGGCGCTGAAGACCGCTCTCACGCAGATCGAGAGGGCCCACGGCAGGGGGGCGATCATGAAGATGGGGTCGGACTCATCCCGAATTCAGATCGAATCCATCTCCACCGGTTCGCTGAATCTGGATGCGGCGACCGGAATCGGCGGCGTGCCGCGGGGGCGGATCAGCGAGGTGTACGGGCCGGAGTCGAGCGGCAAGACCACCCTCTGCCTGCACGTGATCGCGAACGCGCAGCGCGCAGGCGGCATCGCGGCGTTCATCGACGCGGAGCACGCCCTGGACATCGGCTACGCCCGCAAGCTCGGGGTCGATATCGACGAGCTGCTGGTGGCGCAGCCCGATACCGGCGAGCAGGCTCTGGAGATCGCCGAGGTGCTGATCCGCTCCAACGCCATCGACGTCATCGTCATCGACTCGGTGGCGGCGCTGGTCCCGCGCGCGGAGATCGAAGGCGAGATGGGCGACTCGCACGTCGGGCTGCAGGCGCGCCTGATGAGCCAGGCCCTGCGCAAGCTGACGGGGGCGGTGAACCGCTCGCACACGTCGGTGATCTTCACCAACCAGATTCGCGAGAAGGTGGGGGTCATGTTCGGAAGTCCGGAAACCACCTCCGGCGGCCGGGCCCTGAAGTTCTACGCCTCGCTCAGGCTCGACATCCGGCGCATCGGCGCCATCAAGGACGGCCAGGAATTCCTGGGCAACCGGGTTCGCGTCAAGGTGGTGAAGAACAAGTGCGCGCCGCCCTTCCGGCAGGCGGAGTTCGACATTCTCTACGATCTGGGCATCAGCCACTCGTCGCTGCTGATCGACCTCGGGGTGGACAAGGGAGTCGTCTCCCGCTCCGGTTCCTGGTTCTCCTTCGGCGATCTGCGCCTGGGGCAGGGCAAGGACAACTCCCGCAAGTTCCTGGAAGAAAACGACGACATCGCCGGCGAGATCGAGGCCAAGGTGCGCATCGCGCTCGGTCTGGATCGGCCCGATGAGAAACTCGCGGCGGCGGACGGCAAGGGCGCCGCGCCTTCCGGGAAGGGTTCGCGCGCCAATGCCGGGAAGGCCCCCTCGGCGGGTCCGCGCCGGAGCCCGGCCGGCAAGGTCGGGGGAGCGCGCGTGGTGGCGTAGGTCGGGAAGGCAGCCGGCCGCGTGTATTGAGCCCGGCTGCGGGGCGCGGTTATTCTAGGTGCTGGCGTCCCGTATCGGGCGGCGGCGCCTTCCCGCCACCGGCCCGTTGCAGATGGAAACTGCTGAAATCCGCCGGCGCTTTCTGAGCTTCTTCGAGGAGCGCGGACACGGCGTAGTATCGAGTTCTTCCCTGGTTCCCGGGAACGATCCCAGCCTGCTGTTCACCAACGCGGGCATGGTCCAGTTCAAGAGCGTGTTTCTGGGCGAAGAGCCTGCGCCGCACCGCACTGCGGTCACCTCCCAGAAATGCCTCCGCGCCGGCGGAAAGCACAACGATCTGGAAGAGGTCGGGCGCACCGCGCGCCACCACACCTTCTTCGAGATGCTCGGAAACTTCTCGTTCGGGGACTACTTCAAGCGCGAGGCCATCCGCTACGCCTGGGACTTCCTGACCGTCGAGCTGGGCATGGATCCCGACCGGCTGTACGCAACGGTGCACTACACCGACGACGAGGCGGCCGAGCTTTGGCACGAGGTGGCGGGACTCGAGCGGTCGCGCATCTACCGGCTGGGCGACAAGGACAACTTCTGGCAGATGGCCGACACGGGGCCCTGCGGGCCGTGTTCGGAGGTGCACTACGACTTGCGGCCGAGGGGGGAGCGGGGCGTGGATCTGCCCGTCGCCGAGTTCGAGGAGAAGGGGGAGCGGGGCGAGTTCCTCGAGTTGTGGAACCTCGTGTTCATGCAGTTCAACCGGGACGAGGAGGGTGTGCAGCACCCGCTGCCGGCGCCCTCCATCGACACCGGGGCGGGGCTGGAGCGCCTGGCTACGGTGCTGCAGGGTGTGGACTCCAACTACCATATCGATCTCTTTCGGCCGCTTCTGGAGCGCGCCGCCGAGGTCGTGGGGAGGCCATACGACCCGAATGCGCCGGAGGGGGTGAGCTACCGGGTGCTCGCCGACCACAGCCGCGCCGTGGCCTTCCTGCTCGCCGACGGGGTCTATCCGTCCAACGAGGGGCGGGGCTACGTGCTGCGCCGGATCCTGCGGCGGGGCGTGCGGCACGCCTGGCTGCTGGGGCGCCGCGAGCCCGCCCTGGTGGAGGTTGTGGACGCGGTCATCGGGGCCATGGGCGAGACCTACCCGGAGCTGGTCGAGCGGGCGGAGCACATCCTGTCGATCACGCGGGGGGAGGAGGAGCGCTTCCTGACCACCATTGAAGGGGGGATGGAGCGCTTCGAGGTTGCCGCGTCCAACGCCCACGACGACGTGATCGGTGGCGAAGAAGCCTTCCGCCTGTACGACACCTTCGGTTTTCCGCTCGATCTCACCCAGGTGATGGCCCGCGAGCGGGGGTATTCGGTGGACGTGGAGGGGTTCGAGGCGGCGTTGGAGAGGCAGCGGGAGCGGAGTCGGGGCCCACTAACGGCTACCGTAACGGTTGATGTCGGCGTGGACGCACAGTTGTCTGTAGTGGCGTCGCTCGGCCCTCGGCGATGGCGGGACCTGGATACGGATGCCGAGCAGACATTCGTCGGGTACGACCATCGAGGCGTGTCCACAGACGTCATCGCACTGCGCGAAGGCGACGCTGAATGGGGCATGCAGCTTCGCGAGAACCCGTTCTACGTGGAGGCCGGCGGCCAGGTCTCCGATCGGGGCACGGTTACCGGCGACGGCTGGCGGCTCACCGTCGAGCGGGTCGAACGGGTGGAAGGCCGCACGGCACTGACCGGGCCGCTGGAGGGGGATCCGCCGCCGCTGGATGTGGGGCCGCTGCCCGTGCAGGCCCGGGTCCCGGAGGACGACCGGCACGACACTGAGCGGAACCACACCGCGACTCACCTTCTGCACGCCGCTCTTCGGTCGGTGCTGGGGGAGCACGCGACGCAGCAGGGGTCGCTGGTGGCTCCGGACCGGCTGCGCTTCGACTTCGCCCACTCCGGGCCGATGACGGCCGGGGAGGTCGAGGAGGTGGAGTCCTTCGTCAATGAGGCGGTGTGGCGAGACTACCCGGTCGAGGTGGGCGAATCGACCTACGACGAGGCGATCGCGGCGGGCGCGATGGCGCTCTTCGGCGAGAAGTACGGCGACCGCGTGCGCACGATCACGATTCCCGGCATCAGCATCGAGCTGTGCGGCGGAACCCACCTGCGCCATACCGGCGAAGTGGGGCTCTTCAAGGTCGTGAGCGAGGGCGGCGTGGCGGCGGGCGTGCGCCGCATCGAGGCGGTCACCGGGCCGGGCGCCCTCAGGCACTATCAGTCCATCGAGGCGGAGCTCGAGGAGGTATCCGGCCTGCTGCGGACGCCGGTGCGCAACGCGGTTCGGCGTACCCGCCAGCTCATCGACGAGAAGAAGGAGCTCGAGCGGCTGCTGGACGAGATGGGCAAGGCGGGGGGTGGGCGCGAAACCGTGGTGGTGGCCAGCGAGCTCACCCTCGGCGACGGCGACCCCTTCCGGGCGGCCTACCGGGCGGTGCGGATGCGGGCGCGCCGCGCGGACGAGGTGCGCAGCTACGGCGACGAGTTTCTGGCCGCCGAACCGAGTGGGGTGGCGGTGGTCGCCGCCGAACTGCCCGGCGGGAAGCAGACCCTGTTCAGCTTCGTCGGCGCCGCCCTCATCCGCCGGGGGATCAAGGCGGACGAGGTGGTGCGGGGAGTGGCGGCGGTGGTGGGAGGACGCGGCGGCGGGCGGCCGCACATGGCGCAGGCGGGCGTCGCGGATCCCAGCCGGCTTGACGAGGCGCTGGCGGCGGGTGAGGCGGTCGTGCGCGAACTCTCCGGCCGCGGCGGAAGGCCGTGACCGCGCTCCGGGACTGGCTCGACGCCCGCCGTCCGGCCGTACCGGACGGGCTGAAGGAGTGGCTCGCGGTGGAGGGCGAGATTCCCGTCGCGGTCGCCGGCCTCGCCGACCTGGGCATCGCCGCGCTCGACCGCGCCGAGGTGGCGCGGCAGCTCGACCGCCACGCGGCCTTTCAGCTCCTCGCGGCGGACGCGCTTCTCACGTACGCCTGCGAGGCCGCCGTCGATGAGCCGGAGGTCGCCTCGGGGCTGCACCTCATTCTGGATCGCTGCGCGGCCGCCTGGCAGTGACGGAGGGGAGGGAGCAGCCGGCCGCCCCGGACTCGGTCCGGTGGGTGATTCGAAGACTCGAACAGGCCGGCTTCGAGACGTGGGCGGTAGGGGGCGTCGTACGGGACGCGCTCGCGGGGCGTCGCGCGGACGCCGACTGGGATCTGGCCACGCGCGCCCGGCCGGAGCAGGTGCGGGGGGTGTTCCGGCGGGTCGTGCCCATCGGGTTGGAGCACGGAACGGTGGGGGTGCTCACGCGAGGGGAGATGTACGAGGTCACCACCTTCCGGCGCGACGTGGAGACCTTCGGGCGCAGAGCCACGGTCGAGTTTGCCGACGACATCGACGAGGACCTGGGGCGGCGGGACTTTACCATCAACGCCATCGCGTGGCACCCTCTGCGCCGCGAGATGCGCGATCCCTTCGGCGGCGCCGACGATCTTGCCGCCGGGATCCTGCGCACGGTCGGAGACGCCAGGACGCGGTTCGCGGAGGACTTCCTGCGCATCCTGCGTGCGTTGCGCTTCGCCGGACGCTTCGCCCTGGCCGTTGAGCCGGAGACGTGGTCCGCCCTCTGTGAGCACCGGCAGCATCTGGCGGACCTGTCGCCCGAGCGGGTGCGGGAGGAGTTGACGAAGACCCTCCGCTCCACGCATCCATCGCGCGCGCTCTCTCTGTACGCCGCTTCCGGCGTGCTCCCCATCCTCTACCCGGAGCTGGCGCGATGCCTGAACCGGCGCGAGGACGGCCGGCTCGACCCTTGGAGCGCCGCCCTTCAGATGGTGGACATCGTCTCCCGGAGATACCCGCTCGCACGTCTGGCATGCCTCCTGGGCGCGATCGGCGTGCCCTCGGGGGATGTGGGCGAGGAATTGCCTGCGGAGGAGCGCGCAGGGATGCGCACGGCTGAGCTGATGGAGCGCCTGCGCTATTCCCGCGCCGACACCGAGGGCGTGAGCGCGCTGGTGCGCGCGGTCGCGGCCAGCCCTGAAATCGGCGCCGGACCGACGTTGCGGCGCTGGCTTCACCAGACCCGGGAAGTGGACCGCCGCCACCTGTTTCGGATCTGGATCGCCCGCGCCCGACTGGAGACCGCTCTGGGAGCCCGGAACCCCGAGCGCGCCGTGCTCTCCCGCTGGAGGGCGGTCAGGGCGGAGCTGGCCATGGATCCCCCGCTCGCGCTGGCGGATCTGGCGCTTACCGGGCGGGATCTCATCGAGATGGGTATGCGGCCCGGTCCCGGTTTCGGCGCCGTGCTCGCTCATCTGCTCGAGCTGGTCCTGGATGATCCTGCGTTGAATCGTGGTCCGATTCTGGCACTTCGCGCCCGGCGCTACGTTGACGCCCGCGCCCGGGCGTCACACACCTCCGAGAGACCGGCGTGAACGAGCCCACGCTCTTCGGTGACATCGCAACCGGGGTGGGCTCCGGTGGGTCGCGAAGAGCGGGGCCGACTGGCCGCGACACGCGTCCGGGAGGGGCATCCACGGCCGGAGCCGGGGCCCCGCTCGCGGCCCGCATGCGCCCGCGCACGCTCGGCGAGTTCGCGGGACAGGCGCGCCTTCTGGAGGACGGAAGCCCGCTCAGGCGCATGCTCGAGGGGGGTGCTCTCTCGAGCCTGATCCTCTGGGGTCCGCCTGGCAGCGGCAAGACCACGCTGGCGCGCCTGCTGGCCCGCCGCGGCGATGCCGCCTTCGTCGCGTTCTCGGCGGTGACGGAGGGGGTGGCGCGCGTCCGCGCGATCATCGCCGAGGCCCGGGAGCGCATCGCCGCGACCGGTCGCGGAACGATCCTCTTCTGCGACGAGATTCACCGCTTCAACAAGGCGCAGCAGGACGCCTTCCTCCCCTTTGTCGAGGAGGGGGTGGTCTGCCTGGTCGGCGCGACCACCGAGAATCCGAGCTTCGAGGTCATCCGGCCGCTGTTGTCGCGGGCCCCGGTGTTCGTGCTGGAACCACTCTCGGCGGAGGAACTGACCGTCATCCTGAGGCGCGCGCTGGAGGATGGCGAGCGGGGCCTGGGGCGAGTGCCGGAAGACGCCTGCGCGGGCGTGCTGGACTGGATCGCCGGACGCGCCGACGGGGACGCGCGACGCGCGCTCGGCGTGCTCGAACGGGCTGGCGACCTGGCCGGTGCCGGACGCGCCATAACCCTGGAGCACGCACGGCAGGCGGCCCAGCACCGCTTCTCGCACTTCGACAAGGCGGGCGAGGAGCACTACAACACCATCTCCGCCCTGCACAAGGCGGTGCGCGGCAGCGACCCCGACGCCGCCCTCTACTGGCTCGCGCGCATGCTTCAGGGCGGACAGGACCCGCTCTACATCGCGCGACGACTGGTGCGCATGGCCTCCGAAGACATCGGCCTCGCGGATCCCCGGGCGCTGGCGGTCGCGCTCGCCGGACGCGACGCCTTCCACTTCCTCGGCTCACCCGAAGGGGAGCTGGCCCTGGCCGAAGTCGTCGTGTATCTGGCGTCGGCGCCAAAGTCCAATCGCCTCTATCGGGCGTGGCTCGATGCCGGGCAGGCGGCGCGGCAGACGCCCGGCGCCCCGGTGCCCCTTCATCTGCGCAACGCGCCCACCGACATGATGAAACAGCTTGGGTACGGTGCCGGGTATCAGTACGATCCCGATGCTCCGCAGGGCGTCGCCGCGCAGAGCTACCTGCCCGGCGAGCTCGATGGCCGGCGCTTCTACGCCCCCGCGACCGCGGGCGAAGAACGGAGTATCGCGGCGAGGCTCGAGCGTTTCAGATCCCTGCGCGCCCGGGCTTCATCGCATGGGGAAGAGCGCGGGTCGAAACCGCCACCGGGCTCGGGGACGTAGGCGAGGGCCGGATGCTCCAACTTGCCACGGGCGGTCCCGGTCCCGAGGCTTGCAGGCGCAGGCGGAACGAGCCCGCGGAAGCCCGCCACCCACGGAGGCACTGCCATACCTGATCGATTCATCGACAACCGCCCCACCACCGATCGCGCGATTCTGGTCGGGGCGCCCCGCGGGCGCATGCGCCGGGTCACCGCGCGCGAGCACCTCGAGGAACTCGCCCGCCTGGCGGATACCGCCGGCGCGGATGTCGTGGGGACGGTGCAGCAGCGCATCCGCAGCCCCCATCCCCACTTCTATATCGGCAAGGGCAAGGCTGGCGAGCTGCGCTCGACGGCGCGGGCGGCGGAAGCCGACCTGGTCATCTTCGACGACGAGCTGAAGCCGGATCAGGCTCGCCACTTGGAGGACTTCCTGGGGATCCGGGTGATGGACCGTGCCGAGCTCATCCTGGATATCTTCGCCACCCGCGCGCGCACCCGCGAAGCGCGCATGCAGGTGGAGCTGGCGCAGCTCGAATACCTGCTGCCGCGCCTCAAGCGCATGTGGAGCCACCTCTCGCGCATCCGCGGCGGGATCGGGCTCAGGGGGCCGGGCGAAACCCAGCTCGAGACCGACCGGCGCCTGATCGGCACCCGGATTTCGGAACTGAAGCACAAGCTCGAGGGGGTCGCCCGGTCCCGCGCCACCCAGCGCAAGGGACGCGCCAACTCCTTCCGGGCGGCCCTGGTCGGATACACCAACGCCGGCAAGTCGTCGCTCCTCCGGGCGCTCTCGGGCGCCGACCTGCTGGTGGAGGACCGGCTCTTCGCCACTCTCGATTCCGCCACGCGCGTTGTGCCGGTGGGAGAGGGGCACCAGGCGCTGCTGACGGACACGGTGGGCTTCATCCGCAAGCTCCCGCATGATCTCATCGCCTCCTTCCGGTCGACGCTCGAGGAGGCGCGCGAAGCGGATCTGATCCTGCATGTCGTGGACTCCTCGGAGCCCGACTGGGAAGGCCGGCTCTCGGTCGTGCACGAGGTGCTGGAGGAGCTCGAGCTCCTGGACGCGCCCCGCGTGCTCGTGTTCAACAAGACCGACCTCATCACCCACGGCGAGGAGGAGGTGCTGAGGGAACGCGTTCGGGGACGAGAGCATACTCCCTCCGTCTTCCTGTCGGTCTACCAGCCGGAGACGCTCGAGCGGCTGCGCAGCGTGCTGCTGACGCGCATCCGGGCAGCCCTCCAGAGCGTGCAGGTGGTGCTCAAGGTGACCGACGGGGGGACGCTTGCAGCGCTTTATCGCGAGGGTGAGGTTGTGAAGACGACGCGAAACGGCTCCGCCCTGATGGTCACGGCCCGACTTCCCGCGCCGGCCCTGGGGCGCCTCCAGGCCCGCGGGGACATCGATATCCTGGAGGTCGCCGCCGGGGCGGCGTCCGAGGACATCGCCCCTTCATCCGGTTGAGGCACGCCATGCGCTTCTACGTAAACATCGATCACGTGGCCACCGTCCGACAGGCGCGCCGGACGGACGAACCCGATCCCGTGCGCGCGGCGGTACTGGCCGAACTGGGAGGTTGCGACGGGATCACCGTGCACCTGCGCGAGGACCGCCGCCACATCAGCGACCGCGACGTCCGGCTGCTCATGGAGACGACACGCACGGGGATCAATCTCGAGCTGGCGACGGCCCCCGACATCCTCGGCCTGGCGTGCGAGTTGGCGCCGATGCAGGCCACGCTCGTGCCCGAGCGCCGCGAGGAGGTCACCACCGAGGGCGGACTGGCGCTCGGCTCGGCGGAGGTGCGCGCCGCCATGCGGGACGCGCTCGACCGGCTCGCCGACGCCGGGGTCCGGACGTCGCTCTTCATCGACCCGGACGAGGACGCGATCGAAGCCAGCGCCGAGCTGGGCGCCGATGCCGTGGAACTGCACACCGGAGAGTACGCGCTGGCTGACATGGACGGCCGTCCCGCGCAACTGGGTCGCCTGGTGTCGGCGGCGCGCGCCGGGCGGGCCGCGGGACTGGCGGTGCACGCCGGGCACGGGCTGACCTACGAGAACGTCATCCCGGTGGCCGCGGTCGGCGAGATCGAGGAGCTCAACATCGGTCACAGCATTGTCTCGCGCGCGGTGCTGGTGGGGCTCGAGCGGGCGGTGCGGGAGATGAAGGAGATCATCCGGCGCGCTCCCGCGATGATGAGCGCCGAGGGCTGGCTGCCTCCCATCGGCTTCTGAGGCCGCGCCCGGTGACATCGTCCTGGAAGCCCCTCCTGGGGCTTTCCGTCAGCGCCCTGCTGCTCTGGTGGGTGTTCCGCGGCGAGGACCTGGGCGCCATTGCCGCGGAGGTGGCGGCCGCCGACCCGTGGTGGCTGCTGGCGTCGGTGTTCGTCGCGACCGCCGGCTACCTGTTGCGCGCCATGCGATGGCAGGTGCTGCTCACCCCGCTCCGGTCGCAGACCGGTCTGCGGGCCCGCTTTGCCGCCACCACCATCGGATTCATGGTCAACAACCTGCTGCCCGCCCGTGCCGGCGAATTCGCCCGCGCCTGGTCGCTCGCGCGCATGGCCAGGATGCGGACCTCCGCGTGCCTGTCCTCCCTCGTCGTCGAGCGCCTCTTCGATGGCATCACGGTTGTGGCGCTGCTGGTGGTTTCGCTGTCGCTGCCGGGGTTCCGCGCGGACTCGGAGCTCGCCGGCGAGCTTGTCGGGGGCGCGGTTGCCGGGTTCCTGGCCGTGCTTGCGATCGTCATCCTGGGGGTGACGCTGGTGCTGGCGCGGCCGTACATGGTGCTGGCCGCCGCTCGTGCGCTGGCTTCCCGGCTGCCGGACGCCGCCGGGGACAGGGCGCTGTCCATTCTGGACGGGCTCGTCGAGGGGCTGGGTGCGCTTCGAAGTCCAATACTGGTGGCGCGCACCGCGGTGTGGAGCCTAGCCTTCTGGCTCTGGCATTCGGCGTCGTTCTGGCTTGGCTTCCGCGCCTTCGGCATCGATGCCGGATATGCGGAAGCGCTCTTCCTGAACGGGATCACTGCGCTGGCGGTCGCGCTGCCCTCGGCGCCGGGATTCTTCGGTCCGTTCGAGGCCGCGGTGCGGGTCGCGCTCGTCGGTGTCCTCGGGATTGGCGAGAACCCCGCGCTCGCGTTCGCCGCGGGGTACCACGTCACGACGTTCATTCCCGTGACCGCGATCGGGCTCTGGTACTTCTGGCGCATGGGGTTTTCGTTCCGGCAGATCGGGCTGGCGCGGAAGGGCGGCGAAGAGGCGGTCCCGGCGCGGTGAAGCGCGCGGTCGTGGTCGAGGCTCCGGCCAAGGTCAACCTCGTGCTGCGCGTGGGCGCGCGGCGCGCCGACGGGTACCACAACGTGGACACCCTCTTCGCGGCGGTCGGGCTGCGCGACCGCCTGCGGGTGGAGCGCGCTCGGGCGGGCATCACCGTGGAGGTCACAGGCGCTGACCTGGGCGACCCGCGCGACAACCTGGTGTACCGGGCGGCGCGGGCGTATCTGGTCGCGCGCGGTGAGCAGGGCGGGGTGGCGATCCAGCTGGAGAAGCGCATTCCGGTCGGTGGCGGGCTGGGGGGAGGTTCCTCGGACGCGGCGGCGACGCTCCGCTGCCTGGACGAGTTGTTCGGACCACCCGTGGGCGTCGCCGCGCTCACCGGGATGGCGCGCGGCCTCGGCGCCGACGTCCCCTTCTTCCTGTCGCCGTCGCCGCTCGGACTGGGTGGCGGCCGAGGCGACCACCTCACGCCGCTGCCCCCGCTGCCGCCCCGCCCGGTGCTTCTGGTGGGATCGCCGGAAGGGGTCGGGACGGCCTGGGCGTACAACCTGCTCGCGCGCGGGAGGGGCCGGAGCGTGGAGTTGCCGTCCGCCGGGCAGCCGGTCCCCCTCACCCCGGCCCGCTGCCGGGACTGGCCGACCGTGGCCGGGATGGCCCACAACGACTTCGAGGCGCCCATCTTCGCCGTCCGCCCCGACCTCCGCGACACGATGCTCTCGCTGCGCGACACCTCGCCCCTGCTGGCGCTCATGTCGGGCAGCGGCAGCACGATCTTCGCGGTTTACCCGCACGAGGAGTCGGCTGCGCGAGCTCACCGCCAGGTCCAGCCGCTGCACGGAGGCGAACACGTCCATCTGACGACCACCCTTTCGAGGTTTCCCGCGCTGCAACCGACGTAGCGCGCCCCGGTTCACTCTTGAGACCGCAGCGGCGCACGAGTAGGATTCCGAGAGCCATCGTGGGTGGCCCGTCGTCTAATGGCAGGACACCGGTCTTTGGAACCGGCGGTGGTGGTTCGAATCCACCCGGGCCAATCCGCTCCCGCCTCGAAGGAGGAGCCCTCATCGCGAGTCCGGTTCTCGCCCCCGCCACGCTCGCGCTGGCCGCGACCCTTGCAGTGTCGTCCGTGGCGGCCGCGGTTCCTCCGCGGGAGGAACGCAACCTGCCCTCGGATCCATCTCCGCAGGAGGCGTCGGTTCAACCCGACTCCTCCGCGATCCACGACCGGGCCCGCGACGCGCAGCGGCGCTTCGAGCGTGTGCGCGTGCAGCATCTGCCCCGGTCCATGGAGCCCGGTTCCTCCCCGTGCGACGAACTCATCGGCCGCATGTGCTACTGGCACGGAGACAATCACCACGAGCCGGATCCGGAGGCCGTGGAGATCACCGTGGCGCGCGAGGAACTTCTCGACACCCTGGCGCACGCCGCGCGGCGGCTGCCCGGCGACGGCTGGATCGCGGGCCAGCGCGTCTTCTACCTGGTGGAGGCGGGCCGGGCGCACGAAGCGCTCGAGGTTGCCCGCGACTGCGCCGCTCCGGAGCCCGACCTGTGCCACCTGCTGCACGGTCTCGCGCTCCATCGCCTGGAGCGGTTCGAGGACGCGGAGCGTACCTACCGCCTGGCGCTGGAAGCGATGGATCCGCGCGAGGCCGAGGAGTGGCTTTCACTGGCGCTCCTGCTGGAGAGGACGGATGAATCCGGCCTGGACGGCCTCGATCCGCAAGCGCGCGAGGCGGCGAGCCGCAGGCTGTGGGCGCTCGCCGATCCCTACTATCTGGTGCGCGGCAACGACCGCTGGACCGAACACATGAGCCGGCACACCGTGGGTCGCATTCAGCGGCGTGCGCGCAATCCCCACGGGCTGCCGTGGACATCCGGCCTCGATGAACTCGCCATTCGCTACGGGCAGGAAACCAGCTGGACCCGATACGTGCCCACCAGCGGATCGAGCATGACTCCGCGGGTGACCGGGCGCCATCCTCCCCACTCCGAGCGGTACATGCCCCCGGACGGAGTGCTGACAGGCGTAGCCAGCCTGCCCCCGGGCATGGTCTGGGGCGACCCGGTCGAACGGCCTCGCAGCGCGTATGCGCCATCCTATGCCCCCGAACTGGGGACGATGTACACCGTGCTCGCCCGCTTCCGGCGCGGCGACTCGCTGCTGGTTGTGGCTCCGTTCCGGTTCGAACCGCGGGACACGTCCGGAGCGGTTCCCGGCCCGGGCAGCCCCGAGGAAGCGAACGAGCATCGGCGCGATGTTCAGGCGGGACTGTTCCTGGTGCCCTGGGCGGAGACGACCGGGGAGGCGCGTCCGCCGACGCAGCGCATGCTTTCGGACAGGGGCACGCTTTCGCTCATGGTGCCGCTCGGCAGCTACGTGTACAGCGTGGAAGCCCTCGACCGCCGGGCCGGCCATGGAGCGCGCTTTCGGGGAGACCTCGCACTGGGTCCGCATCCGGATGACATCCCGGATCTCTCCGACTTCCTGATCATCGAAGCTCTGGACCGGATGCCCGAGTCGGTCGACGACGTCCTGGACCATGCGCTGCCTTCGCTGGCGCTCGGCGGGCTGCAGGAGCTGGCGGTCGCGTGGGAAGCCTACGGGCTCGGGACGGGCGAAAGCCGGATCGCCTACAGCCTCGGAGTCGAGCCGCTCGACCGCTCGTTCTTCCGCCGGCTGGGAGAGTTCCTGAGGCTGGTGGGGAGCGGCGATCCGCTGACGCTGGAGTGGATCGAGCCGAGCCCGGGGCAACCGGGTGCGCACTTCCGCTCCGTCGATCTCGATTTCAGAAACCTGGAACCCGGGATCTACGAGCTCCGGCTGGAGCTCAGCGTCGACGACTGGGCACCCGTGATACGACGCCGGCGCGTGCAGATTGTCGGATAGCGCGGGCGCGCTGGCGCCCGAGCAAAGCGCGCGTTGACGCTCCTCTCCGGCGTATCTACACTTAACGGCTACCGTCACGTCGAACGCCCCCTGAACGCCAGCTTACGGTGACGCCCCCATGGACGACCAATACCGCCGCGGTCCGCTGTTGCTCCTGGCTGGCCGGGCCAACCGGCCGCTGGCCGCGGAGATCGGGGAGAGGCTGGGCGAGTCGGCCTTCGGCGCCACGGTGCGGGATTTCGCCGACGGCGAGATCTTCGTCCGGCTGGACCGCAACGCGCGCGGCCGCGACGTCTTCATCATCCAGCCGACGACGACGCCGGCCGACAACATCATGGAGCTTCTGCTCCTCGTCGACGCCGCCGTCCGCGCCTCGGCCGCCCGGGTCACTGCAGTGGTGCCCTACTTCGGGTACGGACGCCAGGACCGCAAGGACCAGCCGCGCGTTTCGATCGGCGCCAAGCTGGTCGCCAACCTGATCGTCGCGGCCGGGGCCGACCGGCTGCTGGGCGTCGATTTCCATCAGCATCAGATCCAGGGATTCTTCGACATCCCCGTGGATCACCTGTACGCCGCGCCCGTGCTGACCCGGTACTTCAGCGACATGAACCTGGATGATCTGGCCGTCGTCGCGCCGGATGCGGGGTCCACGAAGATGGCGCGCGGCTTCGCGCGCCGCCTCGGGGCGTCCCTGGCGGTCATCGACAAGCGCCGGCGCACCGCGAACGTGGCGGAAGTGGTCAACGTGGTGGGCGAGGTGGAGGGCAGGACCTGCCTGATCGTCGACGACATGGTCGACACCGCGGGCACCCTCACCAACGGCATCTACGCCCTCAAGGAACGCGGGGCGGCCGCCGTCTATGCCTGTGCAACCCATGCCCTCCTGTCGGGAAGGGCGTCCGAGCGGCTGCAGGGAGCGCCGGTCGAGGAAGTCGTGGTCACCAACACCATCGGCATCGTCCCGGAGTTGCGCTTCCCCAAGCTCAAGGTGCTGTCCGTGGCCGGGCTTCTCTCCGATGCCATCCGCTACATTCACTCCAACGCCTCGGTGAGCCAGCTGTTCAGGATGCCGGCCCGCGAGGCGCCGATCGTGGTTGATGCCGGTGACGGCGATCCCGCGTCGGCAGGCGCGTGGATCGATGCGCGCAGCCAATCCCCCCTTACAGCTTCCTGAAACCGACGAAGAGCCCGAAATGAGCGTAGCAGAAGCATCCCTCCAGGCGAGCCGCAGGAACAAGACCGGCAAGGGCGTCGCACGCCGCCTGCGGCGAGCGGGGCGTATCCCGGCGGTCGTGTACGGCAAGGACATGGACCCCATCCCGCTCTCGCTGGATGAACAGGAGGCAGTCAACCTGTTCCAGTCCATACCGGTGGCAAACACGGTTCTTCAACTGGACATCGGAGGTGAAGAGACGTTGCGGACGCTGGTGCGCGAGATCCAGACCCATCCGTTCCGCCCCGACATCATCCACGTCGACTTCATGCGTCTGCGTCACGGCGTCGCCGTGGAGTTGAACGTCCCGATCACGCTCTCCGGCACTCCGGAAGGGACCCGCGCCGGCGGTCGCCTGGACATCGCCGCGCACGAAGCGCATGTGCGCTGCACGCCCGCAAAGATACCGGAGTCGATAGAGGCCGACATCTCGGAGCTGGGCATTGGAGAGTCGCTTCGGCTCGGTGACATCGCCCTTCCCGACGACGTCGAGCTGCTCTCCAGCCCGGATACCCTCGTCTGTCACATCGCGACATCCTGGGCGCCTGACGAGGAGGAAGATGCTCTGGAAGTCGGCGAGGTCGAAGAAGCCGGCGAGGATGTCGAGGAGTCCTAGTTGAAGGTCATCGTGGGTCTCGGAAACCCGGGAGCCCGTTATGACGCCACGCGCCACAACGTCGGATGGTGGGCCATCGACCGCCTGGCGTACGACTGGAATCTCGGGCCCTTCGAGAGAACCGCGGCCTCGTTGCTGGCCGACGGGTTCGTCGATGACTACCTCGTGCACCTGGTGAAGCCGGTCACCTGGGTGAACCGAAGCGGGGCCGCGCTGGCGCCGTATCTCGATGCCGAGGAGTTCCGCCTCGCGGAGGACCTTCTGGTCGTGGCCGACGACGTCAACCTCGACGTCGGGCGGCTGCGTCTGCGGCCCGGCGGCGGCGCCGGCGGACACAAGGGCCTCCGGTCGGTGGCCGGCGTGCTCGGCACCACGGATTACCCGCGGCTGCGCATCGGCGTGGGCGCCCGTCCGGAAGACATGGATCTGGCGGACTGGGTGCTCTCCCCCATGCCGGAAGACGACGAGGGCGAGGTGGTCGCCCTGCTGGGCGAGCTGGCGGCCGCGGCCCGACTGTGGATGTGCGAGGGCATCGAGCCCGTGATGAACGCCTACAACCGATGACCCGCCCGCGCTACGCGGGGAGCCGAACCGCCAACCCCAACCGGAAACGGACCCGATGAACAACTTGGTACCCCTTGCGAACTGGGCCTGGATGTTCGGCATCCTCGGGCTCGCTGCAGCCGGCGGCGTCTTCGCCTACCTGAGACGGCAGGACCCGGGCACGGCCGTCATGATCGACCTCGCCGACCAGATCCACGACGGGGCCATGGCCTTCCTGCGCCGCGAATACACGGTGCTGGCCGGGTTCGTGGTGCTGGTCGCCATTCTCCTGGCGGTGGCGATTCCGGGGTGGACCTGGGTGGCGTACGTGGCGGGCGCCGTCTCCTCGGTGCTCGCCGGCTTCTTCGGCATGAAAGCGGCCACGCGCGCCAACGTGCGCACTTCGGCCGCGGCCAGCAGCGAGGGCCAGGGCAAGGCGCTCCGCATCGCCTTCGCCGGCGGCGCGGTCATGGGTCTCTCGGTGGCGGCGCTGGGGTTGCTCGGAGTCGGGATCTTCTACTGGATCTTCGCCGCCGGCGCCATTCCCGGCACCAGCGACTTCCCGCGCTTCTCCGAGATCGTCGCCGGCTTCGCGATGGGGGCCAGCTCGATCGCGCTCTTCGCGCGCGTGGGCGGAGGCATCTTCACCAAGGCGGCGGATGTGGGCGCCGACCTGGTGGGCAAGGTCGAGGCGGGCATCCCGGAGGACGACCCGCGCAACCCCGCCACCATCGCCGACAACGTGGGCGACAACGTCGGCGACGTGGCCGGCATGGGCGCCGACATCTTCGAGTCGTACGTCGGGTCGATCATCGCCACCATCGCCATCGCGGCGACATCCCAGCTCACCTCCGCCAGCGTCGCCGAGACGGTGGCCCTGCCCCTGCTTACGGTGATGGCGGGGCTGGTCGCATCGCTGCTCGGCATCGCCACCATGAAGGTCCTGGAACGCAGCAGCCCGGCCGGCGCCCTGCGCAACGTCACCTTCGTCGCCGCGGGCCTGTTCCTGGTGGCGATGTACCTGATCGTCGGGTCGCTCGACCTTCAGCTGGCCGATGTCGACACCGTGTATTCGCCGATGGGACCGTTCTGGGCGATCCTCGCGGGCACCCTGGTGGGGATCTTCATCGGGCTGGCCACGGAGTATTACACGGCCGGCAAGCCGGTGCACCGGATCGCCAGCGCCAGCGACACCGGCTCCGCCACCAACATGATCACCGGTCTGGCGGTGGGCATGGAGTCCACCGTGATCCCGGTGCTGCTCATCTGCCTGGCCATCTTCGTCTCGTTCATGGCGGCGGGGCTGTACGGCATCGGCATCGCCGCGGTCGGCATGCTGGCCACCGTGGGCGTGACCATGTCCGTGGACGCCTACGGGCCCGTCGCGGACAACGCCGGCGGCATCTCCGAGATGAGCGGCCTCGGCGAGGAGACCCGCAGGATCACCGACTCGCTGGACGCGATCGGCAACACCACGGCGGCGATCGGCAAGGGCTTCGCCATCGGCTCCGCGGCGCTCACCGCGCTCGCGCTCTTCTCCGCCTACACCACCAAGGTGGGCCTCCAGCAGACCGGGATCAGCATCGTTGATCCTCTGGTCGTGATCGGCCTCTTCCTTGGCGCGGCGCTTCCATTCCTGGTGGCGGCGCTCACGATGACCGCCGTGGGACGGGCCGCGGCCGGGATGGTCGCCGAGGTGCGCCGCCAGTTCCGCGAGATCCCCGGCATCATGGAGGGCCGCACCAAGCCCGACTCGGCCCGCTGCGTGGACATCTCCACGCGCGCGGCGCTGCGAGAGATGATCCTCCCGGGCGTCATCGCCGTGCTGTCTCCGGTCGTGGTCGGCTACGTCCTGGGCGTGGCGGCACTCGGCGGGCTGCTCGCCGGCGCGACGGTGACCGGCGTGCTCATGGCGCTCTTCATGGCCAACGCGGGCGGCGCCTGGGACAACGCCAAGAAGTACATCGAGGGCGGGGCGATGGGCGGCAAGGGCTCGGAGCCCCACAAGGCCGCCGTCGTGGGAGACACCGTCGGAGATCCGTTCAAGGATACCTCGGGTCCCTCGCTCAACATCCTCATCAAGCTGATGAGCGTAGTCGCCTTGGTGCTGGCCCCCTGGTTCGTGCGCGTGCACGGGGAGGGTGGAGTCGGCGTGTCTTGGATGCGGGACCTCCTGGAGATCTTCCTCGGATAGTCCCTGTGCCTGCCCCCGGAGCCTGAGCCGATGAACCGCGAGCCGACCTTCGAAAACGCCCTGGCCTTTGCCGGGGATCTGATCCGCATCCCCTCCATGAGCGGGGAAGAGGGCGAAGTCGCCACCCGCCTCCAGGAGGAGATGCGCGTGCTGGGATTCGACCGGGTGGAGGTTGACGGGCTGGGCAGCGTCGCCGGCGTCGTGAAGGGAAGGGGCGACGCACCGCCGGTGATGCTCTCCTGCCACCTCGACGTGGTGGCCGAGGGGGCGCACGAGGAATGGGAGCATCCGCCCTTCTGCGGCGATGTCGTGGACGGCCACCTGCACGGCCGCGGGGCGATGGACATCAAGGGGCCCATGGCGCTCCAGGTCTATGCCGCCGCCGCCCTCGCGAACCGCGCGCCCGGCGACGTGATCGTGGGGCAGGTGGTGTACGAGGAGCGGGGCGGCTGGGGCATGGAGAACCTGGTGCGGTCGGGCCTGGTGAACCCCGCAGCGGTGATCATCGGCGAGTCGACGTACGGCGACATCGCTCTGGGTCACCGCGGCCGGGCGCAGCTCGAGGTCGTGATCCGCGGTCTCGCCAGCCATGCCAGCGCCCCCGACCGGGCCCGCAACGCGCTCGACCTGCTGCCCGGCGTGCTGACCGGGGTCGCCGCTCTCGCGCGGCGGCAGGAGTCCGATCCCGTTCTGGGGCCCGCGAGCCTCGCGCCCACCGACGTCGGGGTGCGCCCCGAGAGCCCGAACGTCATCCCCGACGAAGTGATCGTGGTGCTCGACTGGCGCATCCTGCCCACCGACACCGAGGCGAGCCTCATCGGGCGCGTCGAAGACGCGATCGCCGAGGTGCTCCCGGATGTGCCCGCGGGCTACGCCATCGAATGCCGCCTCGCCTCGGAGCGCCAGACCTCCTACACCGGCCGCTCCGCCGACCGCAACCTGCTTACGCCGGGCTTTCTCATGGAACCCGATCACGCGGTGGTGACCGCGGCCGCGGGCGCGGTGGGGCGCCGCGGCGCCCCTGACACGGCCGCCCGCTGCCGTCCCTGGACCTTCGCAACCGACGGAGGCTGGACCTGCGGCGTGTTCGGCATTCCGACCATCGGCTTCGCCCCCGGGGAGGAACGCTACGCGCACACCAACCGCGAACGGCTCGACGTCGAGGAGGCCCGCTGGGCGTTCAGCCGCTACCCGTCGCTCGTTCTCGCCGTGCAGGAGGCGGCGGCGAAGAGCTGACGTTCCCCCGCCCGACCCGCGCCTCGCGGAGGCCCCCGGGTTGAAGCTCAGGTCGGGTTGGGTATATTCCCGTGCCGATCCCGCCTCGGACCCGGAGCGAATCCTTCCGCGAACAGCGCTCCAGGGAGCGAGGCCCGTCAACACGCGGACCATGGGAGAGACCATGCGCGACTACGAACTCGTTTTGATTTTCCACCCCGCCCTGGGCGAGGACGCCATCCAGCAGAAGCTGGAGCGATTCCATGGCCTGGTATCCGGCGGGGACGCCGAAATCAGGGTGGTGGACCACTGGGGCGGCCGGCGGCTCGCCTACCCCATCCAGAAGCAGACCTCCGGCTACTACGTCGTGACGCAATTCTTCGGCGATCCCACGAGCCTGCCCGAGCTGGAGCGCATCATGAAGCTCGACGAGGGCGTGCTCCGGTATCTCATCGTCCTCAACGAGGGCCAGCCGTCCACGGGCATGTCCGTCGTGGCCGAGCCCCCCGCGGCCTCCAGTGCTTCCGAGGAGTCCCGCAAGGAGGACGATGCCGACGACCCGAAAAAGGACGGGGAACCGGAAGATGACGCCCGGTCGCGAACGAGCCCGCCCGAGTTCTCCGGGGGGCGCGGTCACCGCCGGCGCATCGAAGGCCCGCCGATCACCATCCTGAACTACAAGGATGTAGCCACCTTGTCGCGCTTCGTCACCGAGCAGGGCAAGCTGCTGCCCCGGCGCACGACCCGCGTGGCCGCCGGATTTCAGCGCAAGCTCGGACGGGCGGTGAAGCGGGCGCGCTACCTGGCCCTGCTTCCCTACGTGCGCCGTCACGAGGGATAGCATCGCCCGTGGTCCGGGCGAGGACCCCGTTGCGGGGCTGGGGACGAGCGGGAGCGCTCTTTTTCGCCACGCTGATGTTCTCCGTCTTCGGTCCCCTCGTCCTGGTGTTGATCCCGTTCGCCTGTCTCGTATTCAGTTCGCCCGCAAAACGGGCCTTGCCCGTGATGGCCGGCGTCCTGGGGATGGTGGTCGTCCTGGCCGGCGCCACGCGATCCGGATTGTGGTACGTGGAGCGTGGATGGACGATCATACTGGGCGGCTGCTTTGCCGCGGTGACATTGCGTTGGCCGGAACGGAAGTTTCTGCCCCGTGCCCTGCTGGCTCTCGCGATTTCCGGTGCCGGCGCATGGGCCGCACTGGGGCTGAGCCCCCGGCGCTGGGCGATTATCGACGGGATGGTGGCGACCAGATTGCGCGACGGAGTGAGCACGTCCCTCGAAGCGCTGCGCGTCCTCCGGGACGGAACTCCGCTCCCCGGGACCGTGATCACCACCGTTTTTCAGGCGGCGGAGTGGCAGAGCAACCTGTTCCCGGCCATGCTCGGACTGTCCTCCCTGGCCGCGTTGGGCACCGCCTGGTGGATCTACGTCCGCCTCGTGCGCGGGAGCGGGGAAGGCCTCCGCGAGCTGCGCGACTTCCGGTTCGACGACCAGCTGGTGTGGCTGCTGGTTGCGGGCGCGGCACTGTTCATCGTGCAGCCCGACGGCGCCGCGGGCCGGGTGGGACTGAACCTGCTTGCCTTCATGGGCGCGCTCTACGCGTTGCGCGGCGCCGGCGTGGCGGTCACGCTGACCCGCGGCGTGTCGGCTCTCGGATGGGTCCTGCTTGCGCTCGCTTTCCTGCTGCTGGCACCCTTCCTTTTTGCGGCGGCGCTTCTGATCGGGCTGAGCGACACCTGGATGGACATCCGCGCACGGGCCCGACGAACCTGACCGACAACCACCGGCCCGCGTGGCGCCTCACGGCGCGGGCCCGCATGTTTCGACAAAACAGGAGTGGATGGTGAAACTGATCCTCAAGGAATCCGTGGACCGCCTCGGGGAACCGGGCGATGTCGTGAACGTGAAGCCCGGGTACGCCCGCAACTTTCTCCTGCCCCGCGGCCTCGCCTACGAAGCTTCGGCGGCCAACGTCCGACGTCTGGAGCAGGAGCAGCGCAGAGCGGAGGAGCGGGCTCGCAAGGATTACCTGGAAGCACGGCGGCGCGCCTCCAGGCTGGAGGGCATGCACCTCGTTTTCCGGGCACGCGCCGGCGAGTCCGACAAGCTGTTCGGCTCGGTCACGGCGGCGGACATCGCCGAACGCGCGGTCGGCTCGGGGCTGGACTTCGATCTCGACAAGCGGCACGTCATGCTTTCCGAACCGATCAAGATGCTTGGCGACTTCGAAGTCCCGATCAGGCTCCACGCGGAAGTGGAAGTCAATGTGACCGTGCACGTGGAAAGGACGAGCTGAGCCCGCCGGGCGCCTTTCGCATGGTCGACGCTGCCTCCTCCGGCGATTCCCGTCTCCCGTCCGCGGTCCGTCGGGCGGCCCAGTTGACGCTCGAGCGCAAGGCCAGCGACGTGGTCGTGCTCGACCTGCGCGGCATCTCCTCGGCCACCGACTACTTCCTGCTCGCCACCGGAACCTCCGATACCCAGGTCCGTTCGATCTCGGACCACGTCACGAAGGAGCTGCGCAACGAGGGTACCCGCCCCGCGCACACCGAGGGGGGCAGGGAAGCCCGCTGGGTGTTGATCGACTACATCGATTTCGTGGTCCATGTCTTTCACCCCGAGGTGCGGTCGTTCTATCAACTGGAGGCGCTCTGGGGCGATGCGCCCCGGCACGAGCTTGCGGCAGACGCGGAGCTCGGCCCGCCATGAACCCCCGTGCCGCCCCATCCGCTCGAGCCGGACGCGGCCGTTCCGCGCTGCAACTGCAACCCTTCGATTTTTCCCGGGACATCCCCGGTGGCTTCGCGGAACTCGATCTGCCCGTCGGGTCCGAGCAAGGGCGCGTCGTCGCGGTCCGGGCCAGCCCCGGGGCACGGCACCAGGATTGGGCCGCCCACGCCGCTGTGGCGATCGCGGGGAGCTGGGCCTCCCGGAGCGCACGCGTGCTGCTGGTCGACCTGTGTTTCGACGAGCCCCGTCTGCACCGGGCGTTCAACGCCGCGAATCTCGAGGGCATCACCGACGCCATCGAGTACGGCGCTTCCCTGAGGCGAATCGCGCGCCCCGCGAACGAAGAGAAGTTCTGGGTGGCAACGGCGGGGACGCTTGTGGCGAGTTCGGACGGTTTGCTCGACCGGACGGAGTGGCATCGTCTCCTTGCTACACTGGTCGAGGGCGGTGTCACGGTCGTCACCTATCAGGTTGCCGAATCGTCCTACCATCCGCGCGGCACACCTTCGATCGTGCTGGCCTGCAAGGGCGAGCCGATGACCGCGCTGGGAAAGGTGGGGCTCAGGGATGCGGTCGCTCTGCTGGGTCCGGCACCCAACGGTACTACGGTCACGATGGTGACCGGAAAGAAGGAGAACCGTCTCGGGAGCCAGACCTATCGGGATTCGCTGTGGGATGGATTCGAGGACGACGCCGAGGCGGAGGAGCCTGCCGGGGCTGAGGCGGAGGAACCCAGCGAGGCCGAAGCGAAGGAGCCCGCCAGAGCCGAAGCGGAGCAACCCACCGAAGCCGGAGCGGAGGAACCCACCGAGGCCGAAGCGGAGTTGGCTCCGGCTGCCGCCCACGAGCAGCCCGCGGACGACGCGGGGCCCGGGACCGACTCCCGAAGCCGGGGTCGGGGCCTCAGCATCTCGGCGTTCGCAGTGCTCGTCCTGTTCGCGGCGGTGATGATCCTGATGGGGGTCGACAATGCCGGGATCGCCGAGGTGCCCGGGGCCGATCGGCTCCGGGAGCTCTTCGAGAACCTCCTGGCCTGGGTGAGCGGGTTCTTCGCCCGATGAAGCTCGCCTCGCTGAGACTGCACGGGTTCAAGTCGTTTCCCGAGCGCACGGACATCGTGTTCCACGAGGGTATCACCGCGATCGTGGGCCCCAACGGATGCGGAAAATCCAACATCAGCGACGCGGTTCGCTGGGTGTTGGGCGAACAGCGGCCCACGGTTGTGCGCGGCTCACGCATGGAAGAGGTGATCTTCCAGGGCACGGTCAATCGTCGGCCCGTCAACCGCGGATCGGTCGTCCTCCGGGTCACCAACGAGGACGGCCTGCTCCCGGTTCCCTTCGGCGAGGTCGAGATCGGGCGCACCGTCTATCGCGATGGGGGAAGCGAGTATTCGATCAACCGCACCACATGTCGTCTGCGCGACGTCCAGGAGCTTTGCCGGGACACCGGACTCGGCGCCAACGCCTACGCGATCATCGAGAGCCGAATGATCGACGCAATCCTCTCGGAACGGGCGGAGGAGCGCCGGGGGTTGTTCGAGGAAGCCGCGGGCATAGGCAAATACAAGGACCGGAGCCGGATCGCGGGACGGCGGCTGGCCCGCGCCGAACTGGACCTGGAGCGGCTGGAGGACGTGATTGCGGAGGTAGCGACCAAGGTCCGCTCCCTGGCACGGCAGAAAGGGAAGGCGCAGCGCTACGAGGATCTGAGGAAGCGGCGCCTGTCGGTCGAAGTCGCGGTGGTTTCGGTGGACCTCCTGGAATTCGAGGATCGGCTGACGAGAGTTCGGGAGCTCCGCGCGCGCGAGGACGAGGCGCAACAGACGACGCTTATCGAGCTGCGGACCGCGGAGACCGAACGCGAGGCCTCGCGGGTGCGAAGCCTGGAGGCCGAGAAGTCGCGCGCGGACGCCGCCGTCGTGCTGGACAGCATCCAGAAGGATCTGGTGCGCTGGGAGCGGGACCTGGCTGTCGCGCGTGAGCGCATCGTCTACGCGGAGCGGCGACTCGGGCAGATCGGCGAGGATCAGGCCGCGGCGCGCACGCGCGCAGGGGAACTGGCGAGCGAACTGGCCGAGCTGAAGAGATCGCGCGCCCGCATCGCGGCCGAACTGGCCGAAGTGGGCGTGGAATCGCGACAGGCGCGCCAAGCTACGGCGGGCACCAGGGAACGGCTCCGGCGCGCGCGCGCGGCGCTCGCGGAGGCGCGCGGCGCGGAACGGAGACTGCTGCGCCGGGTGGCCGGCATGGAAGGAACCGTCGCCGCCTCACGTACCCGGCTGGACGAATTGCGCCGCCGTCTGGTCCGGCTTGAGGAGCGGGCCTCCCAGACCGAACTCGAACTGACCGGGATGCGCCGGGAGGGCGGAGAGTCGGACGACCGGATGGTCCGGCTGGAGGCTTCCGTTGCGCGGGCGCGCGAAGGGGTGAACGAGGGACTGCAGGACTTCGAGGCGGCACGCACCGCGCAGACCCAGGCCCGAGCCGCGGAGGTCGAGGCGGCGGACCAGGCTTCCGCCCTCGAGGCCCGCCGGACGGCCCTCGCGGCCATGGAGCGGGATGGGGCCGGCTACGAGCCGGTGGTGCGGGCAGCCCGCAAGGCGCATCCGGACCTGGTTCTGGGGACGCTGTCGCAGTGCATGGCAGGTCCGGCCGGGGCGCTGGCCGCCGCGGAATCGTATCTGGGTCATCTGGCGCAGGCGCTGCTGGTGGAGGACGGCGAAGCCGCCTCGCGTCTGCGGCGATGGTTTGCGGGCGAGTGGACGGAGGGCGGGGGGATCGTGCTGCTCCGGCTCGACGAGGCCGGCGAACCGGGTCCGCCGGGGTCGCTGCTCGGCGAGCTCCGCCCGGAAGGCCCCGGCGCCTCCTGGGTGCGGGTATTGCTGGCCGGAGTGGACCGCGCCGAGGCATTGGACTCCGCTGGCGGGGCCGGGACGGCCGGACAGGCCAGCCATTCCGCGACCCGGGCCCGCGAGGCCGCAAAGGCCGGCCCGCCCGCCTCGGTGGACGCGCGCGGCGTTCTGGTCGTCGGCAACCCAGCCGGGACCGCCGGCCTCCTCGAACGCCGCGGCAAGCTCGCGGCCCTCGAGGAGGCCGCCGTCCCCGCCGCCCGGGAAGCCTCCCGCGCCCGGGAAGCGCGCGAGGCGGCGCAGGCGCGCGTCGCGCGGGCCGAGAAGGTGCTCGAAGAGCGGCGCGCGGCCCTGACCCGCGCGGAAGACGACCTGCGCGCCGTCCGGGCCGACCGGAGCACGCACGACGAGCGCCACACCCGCCTGACGCGGGACAGCGACGATCTGGCGCAGCGCGTCCGCGACACCCGGGAGGCCATCGCCGCCGCGACCGCCCGGGAGCGCGCGCAGCAGGAAGAACTCAACGAACTGACCGGGGAAGCCGCCGCCCTGCGCCGTGGCGGAGAGCGCGCGGCCGAGGTGCTGGAGGTGGCGGAGGGGGACTGGGAACGGGCGCGCGTGGAAGAGGCCCGGCTGGCCATCCAGTCGAACCAGCACAAGGGCGAGCTGGCGCGCGCCGACGACCGTCTGGACGATCTCGGCAGGGCGGAGACACAGGCCTCCTCACAGCTCGCGCGGCTGGAGAAGGAGGAAGCGCAGCTCGGTCGCGAGCTGTCCGAAGCCCGTGCGCTGCTCGCACGGGGCGGCAAGGCGGTCGAGCGGCTGTTCCAGCGGCGTGACCGGGCGAAGGAGAGGCTCGGGGAGGACGACGCGGCGCTCGAGCGGGCGAAGGAGGAGGTGAAGCGGGTGGACCGGCGGGTCGAGGTTGCGCGCGCGGCCGAGCGGGCCGCCTCCGACCGGCACCACGATCTGAGCCTGGAGGAGCGGGAGCTCGGCGGGAAGATCGTCCTCATCCGCGAGCGCGTGGAGGCGGAGTGGGCGCGACCCTTCGAGAAGCTGGTCGAAATGTCGGAGCCGGTGGAGGGAGACCCCGCCGAGCTGAAGGAGGAGCTGGCCGGGCTCGTGCAGCGCATCGAACGCCTCGGGCCCGTCAACATGCTCGCCATCGAGGAGCACGCCGAACAGCACGAGCGCCTGACATTCCTTACCGGGCAGCGCGATGACCTCGAGCGTGCGCGCAACGACCTGCGCGCCGCCATCCGCGAGATCGACCAGACGGCCACCAGGCTCTTCCTCGAGACTTTCGAGGCGGCGCGCGAGAACTTCCGCAGGATCCACCAGCGCCTGTTCGAGGGTGGAGAGTGCGATCTGCGCCTGGGCGATCCCGACGATCCATTGAGCGGGCCGGTCGACATCCACGCCTCTCCAATGGGCAAGAGAACCCGGCGCATCGATCTGCTGTCGGGGGGAGAGAGGGCGCTGACCGCGCTCGCGCTCCTCTTCGGCATCTACCTCGTGAAGCCCAGTCCTTTCTGCGTGCTCGATGAAGTGGATGCCCCGCTTGACGAGAACAACATCGACCGCTTCGTTCAGCTGCTGCGCGAGTTCAAGCAGCAGAGCCAGTTCGTGGTGATCACCCACAATCCGCGCACCATCGAAGCGGCCGACTGGATCTACGGGCTCACCATGGAGGAGCCGGGGGTGAGCTCCGTTGTAGGGGTTCGTCTCGAAGCGGGTGCGTCCGCGTAGCCATATCAACACCACGAGACCCACATGCTCATCGTCATGAAGCACAATGCCACGGACGCGGAGGTCCAGGGCGCGGTGGACGCCATCCACGACCTGGGGTACAAGGCGCGTCCCATGCCCGGCCGCCAGCGCACGGCGATCGGGCTGGTGGGCAATGACGGGCGGGTCGACAAGGCCCGGCTGGTGGGGCTTCCGGGGGTTCTGGAGATTATCCCGGTCAGCCGCCCCTACAAGCAGGTCTCGCGTGAGTGGCGCGAGGAAGACACCGTCGTGCCGCTCGCCAACGGCACCGTCATCGGCGGACGCGAGGTCGCCGTAATGGCCGGCCCCTGCTCGGTCGAGTCGGAGGGGCAGATCATGGAGGCCGCCGAGCGGGTGGCGGCGGCTGGCGCCACCATCCTGCGCGGGGGCGCCTACAAGCCGCGCACCTCCCCGTACTCCTTCCAGGGACTGGGGATCGACGGCCTCAGGCTCCTGGCCCGCGCCCGCGAGGCGACCGGCCTCGCCATCGTGACCGAGGCCGTCGACCCGGAGAGCCTGGATTCGGTGGAAGAGTACGCCGACATCGTGCAGATCGGCGCCCGCAACATGCAGAACTACCCGCTGCTGCGGCGCGCGGGGCGGTCACCGCGTCCCGTCCTGCTGAAGCGCGGACTCGCGGCCACCATCAAGGAGCTGCTGCTCGCGGCGGAGTACATCCTCTCCGAGGGCAACCCCAACATCATCCTGTGCGAGCGGGGAGTGCGCAGCTTCGACACAGAGACCCGCAACCTGTTCGATCTGACCGCGATCCCCGTGGTGCAGTCACTCTCACACCTGCCCATCATCGCCGATCCCAGCCACGGCACCGGCATTCGCGACAAGGTGACGCCCATGGCGCGCGCCGCGGTCGCCGCAGGGGCGGACGGCCTCATCGTGGAGGTTCATCCCGATCCTTCGAAGGCGCTGTCGGACGGAGCCCAGTCGCTCTATCCGGAGGATTTCGCCGAGATGATGGCCCAGGTGCGGGGGATCGCCGACCACATCGGCCGGCCGCTGGTGGCGCCGCTCGCGGAAGCGTGAGCGAGTCGATCCCGGTCGGGCGGGTCATCGGCACGGATCCGGCGACGCCGCTCGAGTTCTGGGTCGCGGTGGCCGAGGGGACCTTCCTTCAGCTCGACGACGTGGTCGTGGTCGAGCGGAGCCTCCCCGGCAGGGACGATCCAGTCCGCATCTACGGGATGGTGGCCGACCTGCGCGTCCGGCACGAAGGGGCACGCTTCGACAGCGACGTCTTCCTGATTGAAGACGGCGTGCTCCCGGCGCAGGTGACCGAGGCGGCCAAGGTGCTGGCCACCCGCTTCGAGCCCGAGGTGTTCGTGCCGCCGGTGCCCGGCCAGATGGTGCGCAAGGCCGTCGGAAAGGAGCGCGACGAGGCGCTTTTCTTCGATGGCATGGAGCGCAAGGTCCCGGTGGGTCTCTCGCGGGACGACGAGGTGGTGTACGCCAACGTGGAGTTCCTGGACGGCACCCGGGGCGCCCACGTCAACATCAGCGGGGTCTCGGGGGTGGCGACCAAGACCAGCTATGCGGTCTTCCTCCTGCACAGCCTCTTCACGTCGGGTCAGCTGGGCGGCGGCGCCCACAACACCAAGGCGCTGATCTTCAACGTGAAGGGCGAGGATCTGCTCTTCCTGGACAAGTCCAACCGCAACCTCGATCCCGAGCAGGCGGGACGCTACGCTGCGCTGGAGCTCCCCGCCGGGCCCTTCCGGAGCGTGGAGCTGTGGGCGCCTCCGCGTCCCCGGGATCCCTCCGCCGCGCCCCGCACCGGAAGCCGCGCCCACGGGGTCACCTCGTTCTTCTGGACGCTGGCGGACTTCTGCCGGGACGAGCTGCTCCCCTTCCTGTTCGCCGACGCCGAGGATGAGCGCCAGCAGTACACCATCGTCGTGCACAACGTGACGGCGCGGCTGCGCCGGGACGCCACGCCTCTCGACGACGGCGCGGTGCGGATCGCAGGGACCACCTGCCGCACCTTCGGCGGCCTGATTGAAGCCATCCGCGAACGGGTGGAGGATCCTGCCGATCAGCCCGACTGGGCGGGGCGCTCCATCGGCGGCGGCACCATCAACGCCTTCGTGCGGCGACTTTACGCGGCCCGCCGGGACGCCGAGCACCTGATCAGGGGCGATGTGCCCAACCCGGGCAAGCACCGCATCGGCATGCAGGAGCAGGTGACCGTGGTCGACATCGCCAAACTGTCGCGGCGCGCCCAGCGCTTCGTCGTGGGGGTGGTGCTGCGCAAGACCTTCCAGGACAAGGAGGAGACCGGCTCGCGCAAGCCGCTGCTCTTCGTGGTGCTGGACGAACTGAACAAGTACGCGCCCCGGGACGGCCGGAGCCCCATCAAGGAGATCCTGCTCGACATGGCCGAACGCGGCCGCTCGCTCGGCGTGATCCTCGTCGGCGCCCAGCAGACCGCCAGCGAGGTGGAACGCCGGGTGATCGCCAACTCCTCGATCCGGGTGGCGGGGCGGCTGGACAGCGCCGAAGCCGGGCGTCCCGAGTACGCCTTCCTTCCCACGGCCCAGCGCCAGCGCGCCACCATTCTGAAGCCGGGCACGATGATCCTGTCGCAGCCCGAGCTGCCGGTCCCGCTGGTGCTCGAGTTCCCGTTCCCGGCGTGGGCCACGCGGCCGGATGAGGCGGGAGATGCCGATGGAGGAGATGGCGGCGGCGACGACGGGCCTGATCCCTTCGAGGGGCTGGAGTGAAGGTGACGTGAAGATCCTCCACACCGCCGACTGGCACGTCGGCAAGACGCTCCGCGGACGCAGTCGGGCCGACGAGCACCGGGCCGTCCTCGACGAGATTGTCGCCATCGCGGAGCGGGAGGCCGTCGGTATCGTGCTGGTTGCCGGCGACCAGTTCGACCGCGCCGTGCCCAGCCCCGAGTCGGAGGAAATCGTCTACGACGCACTCCTGCGGCTGGCCCGCACTGACGCCCATGTGGTCGTCATCGCCGGCAACCACGACAACCCGCGACGGCTGGCCGCGGTCAAGCCCCTCCTGGAACTCACAAACGTCACGGCCGCGTCCAGGGTCGCCCGCCCGGACGATGGTGGCGTGGTCCGCGTCCGCACGAAATCCGGCGAGACCGCCTGCATCGCGCTCTTCCCCTTCCAGTCGAAGCGCGGGATCGTGACGGCGGAGGCGCTCATGGGGGGTGACCCCGACGATCACCAGAAGGAATACAGCGACCGCTGCCGCAGGATTGCGCAGGTGCTGTGTGCGGGCTTCACCGGTGATACGATCAATCTCGTCGTCGCCCACCTGACGGTCGCGGGGAGCGCGGGTGACGTCGGGGGGATGAGGGGAGGGGGGGAGCGCGACGCCCACCTCTTCGACTACTACGTCCCCGCCGACATCTTCCCGGAATCGGCACACTATGTCGCCCTGGGGCATATCCACAGGCCCCAGAAGATCCCGGGACGCTGTCCCATCCGCTACGCGGGCTCGCCGTTCGCGATGGATTTCGGCGAGAAGCATGGGGAGCACAGCGTCACGCTCGTCGAGGCGGGGGCCGGGAGACCGGCGCGCGTTCGGCCGATTCCTCTCACCTCCGGGCGGGCACTCAGCACCCTTCGCGGCAACATCCTCCAGCTGGAGCGGATGGCTGGCACGACCGGCGACGACTTCCTCCGCGTCATCGTCGAGCAGGCCCCGTCACCGGGCCTGGCTGAAGGGGTCAGGGAGATGTTTCCCCTTGCGGTCGACGTACTGGTCAGGCCTGAAGAGCCGGTTGGTTCGCCGTCTCCCCCGCCTGTCGACCCGCGCGAGCTGCGCGATCCACGTTCCCAGTTCCGGCGCTACCTGAAAGAGGCGGGAATCGAGGGCGAAGAGTTGGCCCGGCTGTTCGACGAGCTGCTGGAGGGCGAGTATGCGGCCGCTACGGCTTGAGCTGGAGGGCTTCACGTGCTACCGCGAAGCCACGGTCGTGGACTTCGCCGACACCGACCTGCTGGTCTTCCGAGGAACCACCGGATCCGGAAAATCCAGCCTGATCGACGCAATGATCTTTGCGCTGTACGGATCGGTACCGCGCTACGACAACCTCAACCTGATCGCGCCGGTCATCAGCCAGGGGAAGAACCGGGCCAGGGTAAGGCTCGACTTCGAGGCCAGGGGCAGGACGTACACGGCCGTCAGGGTCGTTCAGCGCACCAGGACCGGTGCCACCACGAAGGAGGCCCGTCTCGAGGCGTTCACCGAGGGAGAACCGGTCACGACACTCGCAGCTACCGAGGCGGACCTGTCGGCGAGCGTGCAGCACGACGTAATCGGGCTGAGCCTCGACCACTTCACCAAGTGCGTCGTGCTCCCGCAGGGCGACTTCGCCGCCTTCCTGCGAGCCCGGCCTGCGGAACGCAAGCAGCTGCTGGAGAGACTGCTCGGGCTGGGGCTGTACGAGCGATTGCGCAAGGCCGCAAACCTGCGGTGGAAGGAGGAGGAGAGCCGAGCGGACAACCTCAAGTGGCAGTTGGAGTCGGCGCTGGCGCACGCGACTCCGGAGGCCGTTGGCGCGGCAGAGCGCCGGATCGCGACGCTGGTCCAGCTTTGGGAGCACATCGGCAAGGTGTCGGCGGAGCTTGCCCGGCTTGCGTCCGCCGCCGAGGCCGCGGGCGATCGCTGGACGAAGGCTGCCGGGCGGCTGGAACTCCTTGCCGAAGTGCGCGTTCCGGAACAAGCGGCGATTCTCGCGACGCAATACCGCCAGGCCGAAGAAGGACTGCGGGCGGCGTCGGAGGCGCTGGAACGGGCCGTGGACCGGCGGCGTGGTGCGCAGGCCGCCCTGGCCGACCTGCCGCAGAGGGCGGCCATCGAGAACGTGGTCAAGACGCGTAAGGAGCTCGCCGGAATGCAGGCGGAGATCGGGCGGACCCGCGATGCACTGAACGCCGCTGCGGAAGCCGCCGCGTCGGCCGCGAGGCATGAAAAGTCCGCAAATGAGGAACTCGCAGAGGCCAGGCGGTCGCTCGATGGGCTGCCCGGCAAGGACGAGCTCGAGGCTTTCCGTCGACAACACGATCAGCTCGTGGGGCTGGAGGGCGAGGCTGAGCGCGCCCGGGGCGCGCTTTCGAACGCCGAGCGGGAATACCGGGTGGCGGTTGGCCGAATGGCCGAGGCCGATCACGAATTGGACGTCGCGACCCGGGTGCTGGATGAGCTCCGGCTGGCTCACGGCGCGGCCGATATGGCCCACCACCTGACGGAGGGTGAGCCATGCCCCGTCTGCCTCCAGACTGTGTCACAACTGCCGGAACATGACGTCCCCGCGGATCTGGACGGAGCCCGGGAGCGCAAGAGCGCCGCGGAAGCAGGATCGAAACGGGCCCGAGACGCCAGGGATGGACGCGCGGCGACGCGGACGTCGTGCGTGACCGCGTTCGAACTTCGGCAGCAGTCGGTGGCAGCCCTCCGTGAACAGCTCGCGGGGAAGCCGACGCCCGGGCAAATCGATGCCGAGTTGATCCGCATCTCCGAGGCGGAGGCGAGCGTGCGGCTGTTGGAAGAGCAAGCCGGAGCGGCCGCTCGGGAGCGGGCCGGGTGTGAAGCCCGGTTGAACGGTGCCAGCGCCACACTGAGGCAACAGAAGAGGTTCGCCGAGAGTCTTCGGGCCGACCTGACGGAGGCGCCGACCCCCGAGGAAACGGCTGAGCTGCTGGAGAGGATTGGCGCGGCTGAGGCCGCGTTGCGACAGGCGCAGGCGGATGAGGATGCGGCCAGGCGTACGCACGGCGACGCCGAGCAGAAGCTGAAGGGTCTGCAGGCGCGCATCGCGGAAGCGTGGACCCGGTTCCGCAGCGTCCGCGATGGCGTTGCCGAGATGCAACCGCCGCCGGCCGCCGAAGGCGACCTCTCGGGTTCGTGGACCCGCCTGTCGGAGTGGGCCGACGGGCAGTATGCCACATCGCGGGAAACCATGGCCAAGGCCGAGTCGGAACACGAGAGGGCGACCCGGGACAAGACCCGTCTCGATTCGAAGCTCCGGGAACGCTGCCTGCGGGACGGCCTTGCCGTGGGACCCGACGAGGATCCCGCGCAGCAATGCTCGGAGGAACTGGGAGCGGCCCGCGCGCGGCTGGAACAGTTGCGCGAGTCCGCCGCCGAGCGGAAGCGCGTAGTCAGCGAGGAGAAGGACGTTCGCAAGCGCGCGGTCATCGCCAAGGATCTGGGAACCCACCTCAGCGCGAGAAGCTTCGGCGCCTGGATGCAGAACCAGATTCTCGCTTGGCTCGTCGAGGGCGCGACGACCCGGCTTCGGGAGCTGTCGAGCGGCCACTATTCACTCGATCTGTCGGACAGAAACGAGTTCCTGGTGATCGACCACAGGAACGCCGACGAGCCCCGGCTGGCCAAGACGCTGTCCGGAGGCGAGACCTTCCTCGCCTCGCTTGCCCTCGCTCTTTCGCTGGCGGAGCAGGTGACCAACCTGGCGGCGCACGGCAGTGCCAAGCTCGAGGCGCTCTTCCTGGACGAGGGTTTCGGGACGCTGGATTCGGAGACGCTGGATGTAGTGGCGGCCACCATCGAGCAACTCGGCACCGAACGCATGGTCGGGATCGTGACCCACGTTCCCGAGTTGGCCGATCGCATACCGGTCCAGTACCGGGTGAAGAAGGTGGGAAACTCGTCCTCGGTGGAGCGGGTCGAGACGTGAAGCGCTTCGAATCCCTCGCCATCGAAGGCTGGTCCCCGGAGTACGGCTCTCCGGTCGAGATGGAGCGGGAGGAGATCCCGGCCGACCAGGTGGACGCCGGCGTGGAACTTCCCGAGGGCGAATGGCGCCCGCTTCCTTCCGACGAAGCCGAAGCCGTCCCCGGGAGGGTCTACTTCATCGACGGCGTGCGGCGGATCGAGGCGCGCGTCTGGATGAGCGCCGCGGGTGACCCCAGTCTCGGGATCTGCGCCTCGTACGCCGCCGGGATGGTCCGCTGCGGCCGCAAGGCCGAGATCGTGGCGGCGGAGGTGCGCCGCGGGTTCTTCGGACGGGCCGGGGTTCCGGACCTGGTGACCCGGGTGGGGACCTTCGCTGCGAGCCCGGTGGCGGAGGACGATATCCAGCAGCTCATCAACGGCCTGCAGGAGCGCATGGGCCAACTGGAGGTCAAGGTTGCGGGTGGGTGGGGCGCCACGCGATCGCGTGGTCGTTCGGCCCGCGTCGGCCTCGGCTCGGATTCCAACGGCGCCAATCCCCCTCTGCATCCCGGTGCCCTGATGCTGATGGACGGCCCCCTGCGCGGCGGCCAACGCATCCCGGGGGCCATCGGCTACGTGAAGACCCACCGCGTCCAGTACCTGACCGGGGCTGCGCGCGCGGTGGTGGCGCGGCTCGCCGCCCGGGAGCGGACTCCCCTGTTTCTCATTCAGACGAAGTGGACGCGATACTCGTGGTATCTGCGCCTCACGGAAGCGCGCGGGCACCCCTGGGCGGGCATCGTCCGCTGCGAGGCCTGGCCGGAGACGGAGCTGGAGCAGGTGCGGAGGATCGCGGACGCGACGGCGGCGGTGTTGCCGCGCTTCGCCTCCGAGCCCCACAAGGACGACCGGGCGCCCCAGAATCTCTATCCGATTGCCGGGCTGGAGCGTGAACTTCACCACAGGCTTGGGGATCGCGGAGTCGTGTTCCGGGCGCTCCATCAGGCTGCCAGGGCGTACCGGCCGACCCACTGACGCCAGGCCGCAGCGGTTGCCAGGTATATGGTTACCATATACCATATACTTTATGAAGACCATCAAGACGACCGTGTACCTGAATGCCGCCGACTACCGCACGCTCAAGTCACTGGCGGCCGATCAGAGGCGTTCGGCGGCGGAACTGGTTCGCGAGGCGGTGGCCGAGTACGCGGCTCGGGCAACCGAGCGTCGATGGCCGCGGTCGATCGGCATGGGAGACAGCGGCGTCGCCGACCTGGCCGAGCGGTACGAGGACATGATGGACGGCTTCGGCGCAGAGGGTCTCACGGGCGCGGAGGACAGCGGGGCCGCTCCGGCCGGAGAGCACCGCCCGCACCCTGAGTCCAGGAGGGATCCGGCCCCGTGATCGTGGCCGACACCAGTGCCCTGCTGGGACTTCTGGATCGGCGCAGCCGTTCCCACGGAGCTTTGGCGGAGGCGTTTCATGCCTGTCGTGAACGATGGGTGTTGCCGTGGGCGATTCTCCCCGAGTTGGATTACATGATTCCCCGGGCACTCGGCGCCGCTGTGTACAGGGCATTCCAGGCCGACCTGGAGGAGGGCTGCTTCGCCGTCGAATGGGGTGGCTGGGCCGACGTGCGGAGGGCGCTGGAGCTCGACCGCGCCTATGGCGGCCTCTCGCTCGGGCTGGTCGACGGGGTCGTCATGGCGGTAGCGGAGCGGCTGGAAGCGGAGGCGATCGCGACACTGGATCTCCGTGACTTCGGAGCCGTCAACCTGAAGGGCGGGCCGGCTATCTGGCCCCGGGACCTACGCTGACGCGACGACATCCTCCAGTTCCCTGGCGGGATCCAGCTTCGCGAGAAACTCACCGACAGGCAGACAGAGCACACGGTTTCTGACCAGCCTCTGCTCGCCGCGGTAGAGCAGAATCCGGCGGGCCTCGGGGTACTCGTCGCCGAAGGCCCCGAGGCCCCTGAGATCGGCGGGACGGATGCGGTCGGCATTCATGACGTCGATGCCCCAGATGCCGGGAGTTCCATAGAGGACGAAATCGACCTCGGCCCCCGCCCGGGTACGCCAGTAGTAGAGCCTGCCGTCCGTTTCCGAGTAGGCCAGCCATGCGCGCAGGTGTTGTGCGACCAGTCCCTCGAGGGCGGGGCCGGAGATCTCTTCGGGCCGGTCGAGCGGACCCGAGGGACGCAGGCTGCGGAAGACCCCGCAGTCGAAGTAGAAGAAGCGCGGGTGCGCCACGAGGCGTCGCTTGGCGCGCCGGGTAAAGACGGGGAGGCGGAACGCCAACAGCAGATCTTCGACCAACTCGACATAGCCCGACACGGTGGACCGGCTCGTCTCGCATTCGCGTGCTACTTCGCTGACGTTGAGCGTCGCCGCGTGGGAGAACGCGATGGCTTCGAGGAACCGCGAGAAGTTGCCCACGTCTCGAGCCAGCCCCTCGGCACGCACTTCCTGCTCCACGTAGAGGGATGCGTAGGCGGACAACGCGCCCGCGGGATCGCTTGATGAGAGGACGGTGGGTACGGTTCCCAGCGAAAGAGCGGCTCTCAGGTCGAAGCCGGCCCCGAGTTCCCCCGCCATGAAGGGGTGCATCGTCCGCAGGATCGCGCGTCCCGCGAGAAGGTTGACTCCTCCCCGGCGCAGCGTCCGGGCGCTCGATCCCGTTAGGACGAACCGCCACCGTTTCCCGCTCTCCATGAGTTCGTGCACCACGTTCAGGAGTTCGGGGACGCGCTGGATCTCGTCCACCACGACATCTCCGCCGGGTGGAACAGCGTGGACCAATTCACGCAATCGCTCCGGGCGAGCCGCGAATCGGCGGAACTCTTCGGCGCGCAGGAGATCCACTACAAGCGCGTCCGGAAACTGCGCGCGCAACCATGTCGTCTTGCCGGTCCCGCGTGGGCCGAAGAGGAAGAAGCTCCCGCGCGGAGCGGCGAGGAATCGCGGTAGAATTGTCATATTGACGGGCAAAGTGACGAAGCAACCGTCATTCTGTCAACCGTCGAGTGTGTGGGGACCGTTGCCGTTGCAGAATGCGATGTGCGAATATGATTACCTGCCGAGTTGCTCCTCTGAATCCAATCGTCCGCGAACGCCGTGTACACGACATGCATGTACTGCAACAAGTCGCTCCGGACGAACAAGGTCGTCGAGGAGTTCCCCGTCGGTCGCCGCCTTGCCTTCGACGCGGCGAAGGGAAGGCTATGGGTGGTGTGTCGCCGCTGCGAGCGCTGGAACCTCACTCCGCTGGAAGAGCGATGGGAGGCGGTGGAAACGTGCGAGAAGCTCTTTCGTGCCACGAGGATCCGCACTTCTACAGAGAACATCGGGCTGGCGCGGCATTCGGAAGGGCTGGAACTGGTTCGGATCGGAAAGCCGCTGCGGCCGGAGTTTGCGGCTTGGCGATATGGAGACCAGTTCGGGCGGAGGCGTCGGCGTGCTGTGGCTATTGGAACCGGGGCGTTCCTTGCGGGAGCCGGCGGCATGGTACTGGGCGGAGCACTGGCGGGGCTGGGGGGCATCGGCTTCGGGACGTTCATCTACCAATCGATCAACGGGTGGAACATGTTCCGCCCGTCGGTCTTCTTTCGCCCGGAGGACGGGCGACTTCGGTGGATGAACCGCTTCCGCGCTCTTTGGGCTCGCCTGCGTCCGTCGGGGGGCGAATCCGACTTCAGTGTCGAAGTGAAGGCCAAGGGGCTTGTTGGCGGAAAGCAGGAGAGGTTCGAGGGCGAGGACGCCGTCCGGGTACTCCATGCCATCCTGCCGCGGGTCAATGCCGACGGGGGTTCCCGGAAGACGGTGCAGGCTGCCGTGACAAGGATCGAACGCGCCGGGCAGCCGGATAGAATCGTTCGAAGCCTCGCCCACCTTCTACAGTATCGATATTCACCCGCCGGAGTGCAGTTGAGCGCACTCGAGAAGCACACAACGCTCGCGCTGGAGATGGCGCTTCACGAAGAGCAGGAACGCCGGGCCCTCCAAGGGGAACTGTGGATCCTTGAACGAGCGTGGAAAGAGGCCGAAGAGATCGCTGCGATTTCGGACAATCTCTTCCTGCCCGCCGGAACGGACGCGTTCCTCGACCGATATCGCCGAGACGGCTAAAGCGTCTCCAGCGCCTCCCGAGCCTGCGCGTTGCCCGCCGCGGCCGCCCGCCCGTACCACTCCCGCGCCCGCTCCAGGTCAAGCGGCACGCCCCGCCCGGCCTCGTAGGCCTCGCCGAGCCGGAGCTGCGTGATGGCGTCTCCCCGCTCGGCGGCGCGCAGCCACCACTCCGCCGCCAGCCCGTGGTCTTCCTGCACACCCCGCCCGGCCGCGTACTGATTCCCCAGGTTGTGCGCTCCCAGCACGTGCCCCCGCTCGGCGGCGCGGCGGTGCCAGGCCGCTGCCTGCACCGGATCGACCGGTTGGCCCAGCCCCTCGTCGTAGGCGGTGCCCATCAGGAAGACGGCCTCCAGCACGCCCGATTCGGCCGCGCGCTCCACCTCGTCGATGACCTCCGCGGCGATTGAGCGCGCCCGCTCCTCGTCGTGGGGGAAGCCCATCCGCCCGGTGGAATGGACGCGCGCCAGCCACATCATGGAGAGCACGCCCCCGCGGTCGACCGCCTGCTCGAGGAGTTCACGGGCGCGGGCATCGTCTACGCTACCCGCCACACCTGTGTACCAATCCACAGCCTCCAGCAGGACCGGGTCGGGGTCGGCCGGGGCTGGGGAGCAGCCGGCAGCGAGGAGGAGCAGAAACATGCCGGGGAAGAGCCTCGCGGGCCGAAGCGCGACAATCGAGCCCGCGGCCGCCTTCGCCATGTGCATCGAGACCGCGCGAATCGCGGCCATCGCTTCCGTGTCAGCGACCGTCCGCGGCAAGCCAACCCAGCCCGCCGACCTCCGGCCCGCCACCGCCTCGTGCGCACGTCCGCCCTGCCGCCCGCCCATCCGTCTCAACCCCCCACCTGACCCAGCAGCCACGCGCACGCGAGCGCCCCGTAGATCCCCAGGATGTAGCCCGCGACGGCCATGAGCAGCCCGATCGGGGCCATGGCCCGGTGATACACCCCCGCGACCACCGGCGCGGACGCCGCCCCCCCGACGTTGGCCATGCTTCCGGTGGCCACGAAGAACAATGGCGCGCGCACGATGCGGGCAGCGATCAGCAGGACAACCAGGTGAATCGCGATCCAGACGGCTCCCGCCGCGAGGTAGACAGGAGTGTCGAGCACCGCCCTCAGGTCGGCCTGGGCCCCGATCCCCGCCAGCAGCAGGTAGAGCGCCGTGTAGCCCAGATGTGACGCCCCCACGGTCTCGAGCTCCCTCAGCCGCGTGAACGACAGGATCAGCCCGCCGGTCACGACGATCAGGATCGCCCAGGTGGTGCTGCTGATGATGGTGGGATCGCCGACGGCTGGGAGCATCGCGCCGAGCTGCCGGGCGCCCACCGCGCACGCCATCCCGAACCCGATCATGACCACCGCGTGGCGCAGCGACATCGGGCGCCGCTCCCGGTTGATGGCCTCCAGGCGCCGGTTGGTCTCCTCTATGGCGCCGGTGCGGGCGCGCGTGCGCTCGTCGAAACGGCCCTGCAGCCCGACCATCGCGATCAGCACCCCCATCCATCCGTATCCGACCACGGTGTCGACCACGATCGCCGGCCCCATGGCGTCGGGTGACGTCCCCACGCTCTCGGCGATGGCCACCATGTTGGCCGTCCCTCCGATCCAGCTTCCCGAGAGCGCGGCGAAGCCGGTCCACGCGTCCGGGGGCAGCATGTCCCTGAACAACAGGAGCGAAATCGGGCCTCCGATAATGATGCCGACCGTGCCGGCCGCGACCATGAAGAGCGCCGTCCCTCCGAGCTTCAAGACGCTCCCCAGATCCACCGAGACCATCAGCAGCAGGAGCGCGAACAGGAGCAGGTACGGCACCGTCCAGCCATAAAGCGGGGATTCTGCGGGCGTGATCCCGGCGGTCGTGGCCAGCATGGGCAGGAAGTAGACGTAGATGACGGGCGGAACGACCTCGAACACCTTGCGAAAGCGGGGCAGCTCCGAGACCCAGAAGACCAGGGCCACGATGGCGGCCAGGAAGGCGAATACCCCCATCGGGTCGGTGATGAGTGCCGTGGTTTCCTGACCCATGCGTTCTGCTCCCATGAAGATGTCAGTATTTGTCAGTTATGATACCAGTAGATATCAGCGTACTGTCGATGTCCGCGGACGAGGCCGGTGCAGCACCTTGCCACGACGGCAGCATGAAGCACAAGTGGCCGGCGGGCCCATGCCCGCGTCACGTCGAACGCGCGATGCCTGCCCCGATCCGCCCGCGGTGGTGCTGCAAGTCCCTCGATTCCGAGGATGGCAGGTCCGGAACGGCGCGCCGGGGAGGTCCGGGCCCGTCGGTCGCGCTTGCAGGTTGTTCGGCGATCACGGTAGTATCACGAACACAAGCCAAGAGTCGCGAGTCAATCGCAAAATATGGCGATCGGCGACGTATCGGTGGCGGTCATGGTCATCTCCGGGCAGGCTTGGGCGTGGCCGGTCGGCAGCAACCGAAACGAGTAGAGAGCATGGTCGGAGCGGACAGGTTCGGGCGGGTCGTGGAGCATCTGTACGAGGCGGCGCTTGGAGGCGTCAGCTGGGCTTCCGCAGCTGCCGCGATGAACGACTTGATCCGGACGACCGGCCAGAGCATTACGCACCTGGACATGGGTCCCGGGGGTGAGCCCGAGCTTCTTCTGTCCCGGTTCTATGTGGGGGCGGAATCACGGGACGATCTGCGCCAGCTGTATTATCGCGACTACTACTGGCGGGATGAAGCGATTCCACGGCTCGCCGGACTGGACGATGGAGAGCTGGCCTGGAAGTCGGATCTCTACACCGACCAGGAGATGAAGACATCCGCTGCATACAATGAGTTCCGCGTGGCCAACAGCACGCAGAACGGGTTCTTCACCGCAATGCACGGGTTGGACGGATCGGCGATCGTCTGGTCCTGCGGAAACTCTACCGCGCGGGAAGGATGGGGGCACGATCAGGTCCGGGTCATCCGGCTCCTCGCGCCTCACATACGCCAGGCCGCGCGTGTTCGCCGTGCGATAGCGGATGCCGGGGCGTTGGCCGCGTCGCTGGCCGGACTGCTCGAGAACGGGCGGGTGGGATCGATCCAGCTGGATCGCCATGGACGCATCGTGGAGGCGAACGACCGCGCCAGGGGCATCCTCGTCGAGCGCGATGGGCTCCGTGATGCGGAAGGTGTACTAAGCTGCGGGCACCGAGGGGAAAACGAAGAGCTTCAGCGCCTGCTGGCCCAGGCGCTGCCCCGGTCCGGTGTTCCGGGCGTCGGGGGTTCCATGGGGATCACGCGCAGGAAGGATCGAACGCCGTTGATCCTTGAAATCCATCCCGCACGGCGCATGGGTGTGGATCGTCGTGCGGGCGAGGTCGGGGCACTGGTGCTCGTCGTGGACCCAGCGCGCCGACCCCGGGTCGATCCGGGCCTGGTGGCAAAGCTCTTCGGATTGACTCCCATGGAGAGCCGCGTGGCGGTGGCGGTCGCGGCGGGCCGGACGGTACCCGGCATTGCGGCTTCGCTGGGCTGCGCGGAGAGCACGGTCAAGACCCACCTCAAGCGGGTCTACCGCAAGCTGGGGATTCGCAAGCAGACCGAGTTGGTGCGGAGGGTCATGTCGCTGGAAATCCTGCGAGGGTCAACCCGGTAACGGGAAACCCTCGTTTCGGACGCGCCAGCATTCCCTCCCATTCCCGGGTGTCCCCTGAAGAGGGGATACCCGTGCGCATGCCAACTCCACATCCTCATCCTTGGCGCGTCCCGGTGAAGTCTCTGTATGGTAACCGTTGGAATCCTGTCGATCATGTATTGATCGTTGAAGCAAGGGCACCGTGATACTATGATCGCGTCAGGCAGGTCGCCGCAGGGGCGAAAGTGAATGACGGAGGCTGACCAATGTTGAAACGCTTCTGGCCCAGTGTGGCATTGGCGTGCCTCGTGTCTGGGACCTGCACTTCAGACGCCGCAGAGGTAGTGGCACCCATTGCTGAAGCCGCGCCTTACGCCGAGGCGCAGGCTCGGAATGCGGTGACCGATACGCTGACAGACCGTGAAATCCTCGAGGTCTTCTATCACGCCACCGGAGGTCCGGACTGGGATTACCAGGGCGGCTGGATGTCCGAACCGTCGATCGCCGACTGGGAAGGCGTCGGCGTGGACACGGCCGGCCGGGTGCAGGCCTTGTGGCTGCCTTACAACAACCTGTCCGGGTCGATTCCGCCGGAACTCGGGAGCCTGACCAAACTGGTGGAGCTGCAACTCCCCGAAAACCGGTTGACCGGTTCAATCCCGGGAGAACTGGGCGGTCTGGGCAACCTGGAGGACCTGGACCTCTCTTTCAACCGGCTGACGGGGTCGATCCCGGCGGAGCTCGGCAACCTTTCCAGCCTTCTCTGGCTGAATCTCTGGGCAAACCAACTGACGGGGTCGATCCCGGCGGAACTCGGCGACCTGTCCAGCCTCGAAGTCCTGGATCTCGATGAGAACAGGCTGACGGGTTCAATTCCGCCGGAGCTGGGCGATCTCGGCAATCTCGCTTCGTTGTACCTGGTCTCGAACCAACTGACGGGATCGATCCCCGCCGAACTCGGCGAGCTGGCCAATCTCGAGGAGTTGATGCTGGCCGGGAATCAGTTGACGGGATCGATCCCTGTCGAACTCGCCGAACTGGCCAACCTCGAGGCGTTGGCGCTAAGCCATAATCAGTTGACAGGATCGATCCCATCGGCACTCGGCGGACTGGATGGCCTCTTGGCCTTGTGGCTGGGCGCGAATCAACTGACGGGTTCCATCCCACCGGAACTTGGCGACCTGGACAACCTCGTGGTACTGACCCTCGAAGATCTCAAGTTGACCAGCGTCCCGTCGGAACTTGGCAACCTGGGCAATCTCGAAGTGCTGTACCTTTCGGGAAACAACCTGGCTGACGTCCCATCGGAACTTGGCGGCCTCGCCAACCTCCAGTTCCTCACCCTCGCCCACAACGAATTGACCGAGCTCCCGCCAGAGCTGACCGACATCGACAATCTCAGGTTCCTGCTCCTCAACGACAACGAAATCGCGGGGTCGATCCCGCCGGAGCTGGGCGAGCTGTCCAGGCTGATGGACCTGTCCCTTTCCGGCAATCGGCTGACGGGCTCGATTCCGCCGGAGTTGGGCCAGCTCGACAGCCTCAGGGCGTTGGAACTGCAGGACAATCAATTGACCGGTTCGATCCCGCCGGAGCTGGGCGACCTGGAGGTGCTGGAAGTCCTGTGGCTGGACGACAACGACCTGTCGGGTCCGATATCGGGGGAGTTCGTGCGGTCGGCATTCCTGCATGACTGGGACAGTGACCGATACCCCCTGGCTTTCCTGTTCGCGGACAACAACCGCTTCTCGGGCCCGGCACCGGCCGAACTCGATAGCCTTTCGCTCTACGAGGTCGAGAGCTTCATCTCCCTTGCAGGTAACGAGTTGACAGGCTCGCCGCCCCTGCTCCCCGCCGGCGACGTCCGCCGAAACTATTTCTCCGGCTGCATCCCGGCGACATGGCGGCTGTGGGGACTCCTCTGGAATTTACGGGTGAATCCACAACGCACGTCCACGGGCGGCACCGTCAACCTGAAGGAATGCATCGGACGCGATGGGGCGGCCGCTGTGACGGGTGTGACCGGTTTCACCGGGCAAGCCGGCGACGCGCTGCGGGCGAGTTTGCGGGAGGATCTGGAGGAGACGAGACACAGGGCTCTCATCGAGCGCATGCCGCGAAACCGGCTGATCGCCAGGATGGCGGAGCGGGAGCCCGGCATCCGCTGATGGGTTCCGGCCGGCTCAACGAAACGCACCTCACAGCCTCGTTCCTCGTGCTGTTGCTGCTCGCAGGGTGCGAAGGCAGTCCGATCGATCCGGTCGGACTCGTCCCCAGCGCCGGCATCATCGTATTCGCGCGCGCCGACTACCGCGGTCCGCACCGGGTCTTTGTCAACGACGTGAGAGACCTCCGGCGGGTGGACGACGAGCCTCAACCCGCTGCGTCGGACTGCGCCACCAAGATCTTCGGTCAGGAATATTGGACCGATTGCGTTTCTTCCATCAGAGTCGCCGATGGATGGCAGGCGGTCCTATATGTGCACGATACCTTCCGGGGGGACAGCCTCACCGTCACGTCCGACATCCCGGACCTCAGCCGGATCCCACTACCACCATTAGGTATCCCCCACGACTCAATTCGGAACTGGGACGACGTAATCTCGTCGATACGAGTATTGCGGTGACCGGACGCGGCTGGGACACGTTCGCCTGCAGTTCAGTTCAAGGAAGCGACAATGGTTTGGGTCTCGGCTGGTAGTGCCCTACACGTTCTCCGCGTACGCCACCCGTTCCGCGCCGCCATCGGCGCCGCGGTTCTGGTAGCCGCGATCGGTTCGTGCGTGACCAACGTCCGGTACGAATCGGTCCCGCTGGCCGGGCCGCGCGTGGTTCAGTCGCCAGTCAAGGCGCACCTCGTGGACGGTTCCACGATCGTATTCTCTGACGGGGTCACGATCGACAACAGCCTGGTAACGGGTGATGGGGCGCGATTCGACATTCGTCTCAACCCCGTCGGCGCCGTCCTGGGAGTCGCTCTGGACAGCGTGCTTGCCATGGAGAGCTTCAGGACGGAAACGGATATCCTTAAGTCGATCGCTTCCGTCTACCTGCACACCGCGGCAATCACCGTGGTGAGCGCTGGTCTTGCTGCCGCGATCTGGGGTTCTTGCCCCACGGTGTACTCGGATGGCACGGGAGTCGAATTGCTGGAGGCCGAAGCGTTCTCATACAGCATCGCTCCGCTGTTCGAATCGCGAGATGTCGACCGACTCGCGGTCGGCGTTGACGACCAGGGCGAGGTACGTCTCGAGGTTCGCAACGAAGCGGTGGAGACGCACTACATCAACCACTTCGAACTGATCGAAGTCGGGCACGCGTCCCACGAGCAGGTGGTCCCGGATCCCGAGGGAAGGCCCGTCAGGCTCGGAAGCCCGCTCGCGTTGCAGCACGCTGCGGACCGGGATGGCCGCGACGTGACGGAGCTGCTCTCAAGGCCGGACGGAATCCTGTACACCAGCTCCGTGTCCCGCATCGAGGATGCCATAGCTTCGGGTCCCGGGGAGGTCGAGGACCATATCGAACTGGATGTAGCGGTTCCCCTGGAGGCCGGGCAGATCGGGCTGCACCTGCGCCTGAGGAACAGCCTGCTCGCCACGGTGCTCTTCTACGACATGATGCTGGGCGACCGAGGGGCGCGTGCACTGGACTGGCTCGGCCAGGATCTTGGGGAGATCGGGCCGGCGGTCGAACTCGGCCAGTGGGCCGCCGACAACCTCGGTATGCGCGCCAGCGTACTCGAGAGCGGCACATGGCGTGAGGTTGCCCGGATTCCCGACAAAGGGCCGCTGGCGTGGGATGATGTCGCCGTCGTCGTTCCCGTGAGCCCGGACCGGACGGAGGCGTCCGTGAGGATCCGGCTGGCGTTTCCGGCCGATCACTGGCGGATCGACCATGTGATGCCGTTCGAGACCGCGCGATACGCCGAAGGCCGAGTGGTTCCGCTCTCGATGATCCACGCCCTGGACGGCAGCGACCAGACGGACATGCTCGCCAATCTGGCGTCGGCGGACGACTCGTATCTTGTGACCTCTCCCGGGCATGCCTTTGAGATCGTCTTCCGGCCCGGTGTCGATGCCCGGCAAGACGGGCGGAACCGCAGTCGCACGTTCTTCCTCGCGTCGCAGGGCTACTACATCGAGTGGGTCCGGCAAAGCTGGCTGGCCGCCGGGCGCGAAACGGAACCGTTCCGGCCAGGCCCCGAAACCCTCGTCGAGGCCCTCCGCCGGTGGCACGCGGCACGTGATACGATGGAGGAGCAGTTCTACGCCACCCGAATCCCGGTGAGGTGACCGGTGCCGCATCCGAAGACCCGGTTCGTTCTCGCGGGGATGGTCTCCCTTCTGATGCCGGCCTGTTCGTATGGCCCCAAGGTGGATCGGTTTCCCCCCGCGCTGCACCCCTCGGGAATCGCCTCACTGCTGTATGTCGCTGGCGATACCCTTGACGCGGAGGTGCTTGCCGTGGAGGAGGACGCCCTTCTCGTCCTTGTTGACTCGGCGGGTCAGCACCGGCTCGCGGGAAGGCTGGCGCGTATTCCGTTCCCGGGAATCACCCGAGGCCGATTCGCGCATGCCGGTGGCGTCCGCCGCGGCTTTTTTGGCCGCGGCTTTTCCTTGTCGGCAAATGTCCGACCCTATGAAGCGACGGGCGAAGACTTGGCCGCGAATCCCGAGGACCGCGCCAATCTGCAGCTCCTGAGCCGCTATCCGCAGGGCGTGAGCGGGGACCTGCTGGCCCGTCTCGAGGCAGCGTACGGCGAGCTCGAGACCCTGGATCCGGATGGCGAACCGTGAGGACGATTCGCTCCCTGGTCTCGCTGGCCGCCTGGCTGTGCTGGTGCTGCGGTGCGCAGGGACAGGAGCATTCGTCGTCCGGACGGCCCTTGCCATCCTGGTGCGGGTTGTCGGCGGAGCAGACCGATTTCCTGGTGGTCAGCCAGCGTGCGACCGAGCGTTACCATGACCCCTCGGCCGCTGTCGCCGATGGATTTCGACGGGTGGGAGCCGACGCCCCCGCCATGGGACGTCACTGGGTCAGCCTGGCGCGGTTGTTCGACGGCGAGATCAATCCCGCGAGACCCGAAATCCTCATGTACGCGGTTGTGGACGGGCGCGAGATGCTGGTGGGAATCGGTTTTGGATACGTGGTGGGTTCCGGAAACGGCAAGGTTCCTCCGCCGAACCCATTCGAGGGTGACGCATGGCACGTCCATTCCGGCAGACTCGATATGGAGAGCCACCGCACGGATCACGAGGACCTTGGCCTGCACGACGCTCGTTCAACTGTGCATGGGCGGAGCGAAGCCGGGATATCGGTCGTGCACGCGTGGGTGGTCGTGGAGAATCCTGCGGGTGTGATCGAGCCCAACAACTGGACGCTACCATACTTGCGGCTCGGCTTGCGCCGCCCGCCCGAGGTTCCGCCGCAGGCCGATCGAGCCATCTCTCTCGCGTCGCTCGGAGGCGCGTTCTTCATCGATAGAGCGAAGCTGTTCGCGGACCAGGGCTCCGGGCCGGCAGCCGGCTGGGCGCCGGCGTTGCGAGCTGCCGAGACGGAGGTCATGGAGTGGTGGCACGCGCGCTCAACAGGACCACTCACGCCGGACGAGATCGAGTGGCTCGACGATCTATGGAGGCGTTTCGGGCTGATGGGGCTTTAGGAACGCCGACCAATCGGTCGACCGGATACGCGCCGAGTCCGACGTTGACGGGGTGGCCATGAATCCGCAGTCTTTGGCTCCACGTCCTGGATAGTCGTCCCGTGGTGGTCGGCTTCACGAGCAGGGAAACCCCGAAGCCGCCTCGGTCGTCTTATTGACATCGTACAGAACTACTCTGGACCCCTTCGGACCTGGTGACCTGAGCACGTCGAAAACTCATGTACACCACATGCATGTTCTGCCGGAAGCCTCTGGGCGCCAACGAGGTCGTGGAGTCGTTCCCGGTTGGGCGGAGGCTGGCCTTCGACGCCGTCCGGGGCCGCCTCTGGGTGGTCTGTACGAAGTGCGAGCGCTGGAACCTGACGCCGCTCGAGGAGCGCTGGGAGGCGGTTGAAGACTGCGAGCGGCTCTTCCGCGACACCCGCATCCGTGTCTCCACGGACAACATCGGATTGGCGCGTCATCCCGAGGGCCTGACCCTGGTGCGCATCGGCGAGCCCATGCGGCCCGAGTTCGCGGCCTGGCGCTACGGAGACCAGTTCGGGCGGCGGCGAAAACGTACGATCCTGTATGGGACGGCCGTGGCCGTCGTGATCGGAGGCATCGTGGTCGGCGGAGCCGTAGCCGGCGTGGGCGCGGGCGTCATCAGCCAGGTGCCCAACTGGTTCAACGTCTGGCGGAGTCGGCGCACTGTCGTGAAACTGCGTCCCGAAGCAGAGCGTGTCATCAAGCTCAACAACCATGACCTTCTGGGCACGCGCATCCGGCCCGCCGACGACGAGCAGGGCTTCAGGCTTCAGATCCGCAAGGGAAAACGGAAGACCTGGCACGACGGCGCCGAAGCGCACCGGTTCGCAGCGGCGATCCTCCCGAGGATGAACGCGTCCGGCGGAGCCAGCGGTGCGGTGCAGAACGCCGTAGGCCTCATCGAGACCACCGGACATCCGGAGCGTTTTCTGGCGAGGGTCGCGGAGGGACAGCGCTTCGAAGACAAGAAGGGCGTGCCAGGCTACGTCAACAAGATGCCCAAACCGCACAAGCTCGCGCTGGAAATGGCGCTCCACGAAGAACAGGAGCGACGCGCCCTGGAAGGCGAATTGTGGCTACTGGAGAAGGCCTGGGAAGAAGCCGAGGAGATCGCGGATATCTCGGACAAGCTGTTCCTGCCGGAGGGAGCGGAGGAGCTCCTGCGGCAGAACCGTCCGGCTGATCCCTAGAGCCCGAACGCCAGCAGCGCCGCCCCCTCGCGTTCGCCCGTGGCGATGACCACCAATTGCCGGCCGTCCCGGGTCTCGAAGGTCATCGGGTTGGCGTAGGCCCGCGCGGGCAGCCGGCCCTCCCAGAGCACCTCTCCGCTCGCCGCGTCGAAGGCGTACAGGATGTCCGAGCCGCCGGTGAGGAACACGAGGCCGCCGGCGGTCGCGAACGGCCCCGGCGCCCCCACCACCCCCAGCCGGGCGGGCAGGTCGAGCTCGGCCAGCGCCGGATGTCCCGCGATCTCGGGGCGCTCCCCGACCGCCTCCTGCCAGAGGATCGCGCCGCCGTTCATGTCGATGGCCGTAACGGTGCCGTAGGGCGGGTTGGAGATGGGCAGCCCGTCCACCGTCAGGGTCCGGGACGCCGTGCGGTCGATGGCGTAGTCGGCCACCGTAGTGGCCGGGTTGGCGGGCGCGATCCGGAGCAGGCTGGCCTCCTCGGACGACTTCACGAACAGGACCGCGCTGGCGGGATCCACCGCCACGCCGCCCCAGTTGCCGCCGCCGAGGATGCCCGGCATGGCGATGGTGCCCTCCATGGAGGGCGGCTCGTAGAGGGGGCCGAAGCGGTAGCCGGCTGTCAGCTCTTCCGCGCGCCGCCGCAGCTCCGGCGTGAGGTCGATGAGGTCGTCGGGAGTGAATCCCTGGCGGGCAAACGGGGGCGGGGAGGTGGGGAAGGGCTGGGTCGCGGCGGCGACCTCGCCGGGCACGTCGCTCGGCGGGACGCGCCGCTCCTCGATGGGCCACACCGGCTCGCCGGTCTCCCGGTCGAAGGTGTAGACGAAGCCGGTCTTGCCGGCCACGGCCACCGCGTCGACCCCCCGGCCATCGACCGTCACCGTCAGCAACGCCGGCGCGCCCGGGAGGTCGAAGTCCCATAGCCCGTGGTGCACGGTCTGGAAATGCCACGCCAGCTCGCCCGTTCGTGCGTCCAGAGCCACCAGCGACTCCGCGTACAGGTTGTCGCCCAGGCGGTGGCCGCCGTAGTAGTCGTTGGACGGGGTGCCGATTCCCGCATACAGGAGCCCGCGCTCCTCGTCCACCACCATCGGCGCCCAGGCGTTGGTGTGCCCTGTGTAGTCCCAGCTGCCGTCCTCCCAGGTCTCGTTGCCGGGCTCGCCGGGCTGCGGGATGAGGTTGAACGACCACGCCAGCTCGCCCGTGTGTACGTCGAAGGCCTGCACGTTCCCCGGCGGATCGCGCGGGTAGACGAAGCCGTCCCACACCCCGTTGCCCACGATCACCAGGTCCTCGAAGACCACCGGCGGCGACGTCTGCGTGTAGTGCAGGCGGTTGGTGGGCCAGAGCAACGGCTCGGTGAGGTCGATCTCGCCCCGGTGCCCGAAGGACTGGATCGGTTCGCCGGTGGCGGCGTCGAGCGCGATCAGGCGCCAGCGCGTGTTGAGGAAGATGCGCCGCTCGCCCGGCCCGCTCCACACCGCCACCCCGCGGTGCACGAAGCCGGTGCCGTTGGGCGGCTGGCCCCATTCCACGGTGCGCGGATCGTACTCCCAGTGCGGGCGTCCCGTGCTCCCCTCGAGGGCGATGACCCGGTTGTAGGCCGTCGTGAAGAAGAGCGTGTCGTTGAAGGCCAGCGGCGTGGTCTCGAAATTGCCCGGGCGCGTCTCCTGCCCGCGGATCGGTGACAACGGCCCCGGAATCGGTTGCTCGCCCGTCTCCCAGCTCCACGCCAGCTCGAGCTCGCCCACATTCGCCGTCGTGATCTGGTCGAGCGGCGAATACTTGGATCCTCCCGCGTCGCGGCCGTAGGCAACCCAGTCCCCGTCGCCGGCAGGCTGGGGCCCGGGGGCGGCTTCGGCGCAGGCGGACAGCATGAGGACCACGGACCCGGCGCGGACGCGCCTGCCGAAGGCGAAGTGTTTCATGGCGGTGGCGGGTTCGAGGGGCAGGTATTGCTGCGGCGTACCCGCAGACCGCCCTAATCTCCGCCCGGCCTCTTGGGAAGGAAAGGCACCGAGTCGCCCTGCGCGACCATCCACTGCTCGAACTTCTGATACCGCTGCCAGTAGCTGTCGGGCGGCGACCTGCGCCAGAAGACGCCCTCGATGGGCAGCAGATACGAGTCCTCGGGATCGTCCGCGAGCGGACCGAACACCGCGCGGCCACCCGCGTGCTCCACCGGCTCCGGGGTGCGGAAGAGCCACTGGGCCACCGCGATGGTCGTGTCCGGGCTGATGACCAGCGTGCCTTCCATCGACGGGTGGTCGTCGTCCCGCGCGCAGAACACCAGCGTCACGCTCCCGTCGCCATCGGGCTCGTCGGACCGGTCGAAATAGAAGCGGTGCCGATCGCCGAAGAACTCTCCCGCGAAGTGCGGGGCGAAATCCGCCTCCAGCGGAGGATAGACCCAGGACGTGTACGATTGCTCGGGCGTGGATCTCCGGATCTGGTACGCGTACCCCTCGCGCTCTATGCGACGCCGCCAGCTGAACCGGAGCAGGGAAGAGGAGCCGCGCTGCGCCACGGCCTCGCCCGCGGCCTGCACCGTTCCCACCTCGCCCTCCGGCAGGATGGATTCCACGGACGCCAGATAGGTGGCCACGCCCAGCGTGTCCAGACCTTGGTTGTAGCGCGCGGCCGCGTGCTCCCACAGGCGGCGTGCACCGCGATCCTCCCCGCCCGCGCAGCGGTCCCGTTGCGCATCCACCACGAGCTCGGGAAGCGGGATGGGTTCGCGGGTGAGGCGGATCTCGTAGGACTCGACGCCCTCCTCGATCTGGACCACCTCGGGATGGTATCCGAGCTGTCCCGCATACAGGGCGCGAATCCGTCCCGTCATTTCGGCGGGGAACCGGAACGAGCCGTCTTCGTTGGCCAGCCGGCCTCCGATCTTGCGGTCCGCGGCCCACGCCTCCACGGCGGCACCGGGGACGGGGTCGCCCTCTTCGTTGAGGACGTAGCCCGTGATCTGTGCCTGCGAGGGCGATGCGGCGGCGAAGCCGAACATCAGGAGAAAGATTGCGTTCAGGGCGTGGGCGGTTCCGGCCTGGGCGCGGTCATGCGCGAGCGGGATGCCGCGATGCGGCTGCCGCCGGACGAGTGGGAGCTGGTCGATGGCCATCGGCGGTTCGAGCGGGATCGGGAAACGTGCTTGCTCTGTCTGTCTAATCGGATGGACGGGCCCAGGTTCCGGTTGCCCTCGCGAGCCGGGCTCTTCCGACGACACTCGAGCGGGGATGGAATCTGCCTTGGGTCATTGCACGCTGCTCCTTGCCTGCGGTCATGCACGTGTCTAGCGTCGAAACCCGTACACTGTTGACGGTTCCTGCGACCCGTTGGACTGGAGGAATTCGATGAGAGCCGGCGGCACGGTTTCGTTTCGTTCCGGAGCGGCATGGATTGCGCTTCTGGCCCTGATCCTCACCTCGTGCGGCAGAGCGGAACGGGAGAGGGAGGCGGCGGTGGAGGCGGCCATAGAGGCGACCAGGGCCGCCACGGTGGCGGAGATCGAGCGAGCCCTGTCGCAGGCGCTTTCCCTCACGGACCGGGAGGCGGACAGGGCCAACGGCATCCTATCTCCCCTCCCGGTGATGACGACGGCCCAGGAGAACGCGCTCCGCCGCTTCCTCAACGCGTCGCACGTGGCCCGCGCCCGCGAGCTGGGCGTGCGGGTAGCCGACCGCGCGGCCCTGGACTCCCTTGTTGCGGCCGGGCGGCTGGTTCAGCTCGAGGACAGCACCGTCCACTGGATCGTTCGCCCCGGCACTTCTCCCACGTACATGGTCCCCGAGGTGCCCGTCCTGCTCGAGGAGCTGGGCCGGCGCTTCCAGGAACGCCTCGCGGAGATGGGGCTTCCGCCCTACCGCATCGAGGTGACGAGCGCCCTGCGCACGTCCGAGCGGCAGGCACGGCTGCGGGGCAGGAACCCGAACGCGGCCGCCGGCGTGAGCTCACACGAGTTCGGCACCACCGTCGACCTCTCCTACTCCGCCTTCGCACCCCCGGCCGAGCGGCCACCGGAGATTCTCGCCGGCGTACCCGCCGAGTTCGCCCCGCACGTCGAGCGGTTCGTGGATCTGGCGCTGGAGTCGGTCTCGGGCCGCAAGTCCCGCGAACTGGGAGCCATCTTCAGCCGGGTGCTCCTGGAGGCGCAGTCCGAGGGGCTGGTCCTCGTGATCTACGAGCGGCAGCAGACGGTGTATCACATCACCGTCGGACGGGCGCTGGCGAATTGAAGCGCTCTGGGAATCGAGAGAGCGACTCTGGCATACGGACGACGGATGGCAGGCTCGCTTCTCGGGCAAGGTCTTCGACCCCTCCCAGGGGGATGCGAAGGAAGGGTAGACGCTGACTCATGGACGTTAGCGACTTGAGACAGGTCGTAGAGGCGTGGATCACGGAACTACGCGGGCTGGCCCGGCGCATTCCATCGGCGTCGACTGCCAGCCGTGACGCGACGCTGTTACCTCTTGTGTTTCTTGCTGTTGGGTTGCTCGGGGGCCTGCGGGTTGGCGAATCCGAGATGTGGCGCGCGCCATCGCTGTTTTCGCTTGTGGTTGCAGTGCTGATGGTTGGCGCACTCAACAGGCACGGCGCTCTCGCGCTTGAACGGCTCTTGAACTCGTCCCGCCCAACGCCCGATCTCAAGGGGCTGTTGATGCTTCTGGCAGTCGTGTTCGCATCGGCCCAGGTGTTCGAACTGACGGTCCCCAATGGGGGTCTGCTTCGCATAGCAGTTTACACCCTGTACTCACTGGTGCTACTTGCATTCAACACGCGGGCCATCGCCGCTGACCGAATACGGCTCTTGCGGAGCTGCATCGTCATCTTTGCATTGACGTTCACCTTCAAGTTTGTCTTGCTGCCATCGAGTCCGGTTGGAGGTTGGAGGGAGTTCTTGTGCAGGCTCGTCCCGACCTGTGAACCGCGACATCCGGTCACCGGATATCTCGCGTTCTTCACGCTGTTCTTGTACGTCTTGGCGTTGGCCAGGCTGGCGCCGATGGTAGGCGACATCTCTGACCCTCCCTCCAACGGAGCTGCCAGTGGACTAGAGCAGATGCCTGAGGAGCCCTCCACTGATTCTGCTCGAAGGCTGGGTGACGCCGCTGCCGAGGCACCTGAGGTCTGACGAGCATGCGCCTGCCTTTCTGGACGAAAAAGCCTGAGGCGAGGAATTCGGTAGCCGCCAGCACTGCTCTTGTGGTCATAGAACTGCCCGGAGACGGGATGCCGATCGAGCAGCCTACCGCGGACCTTGAAGACGGGTCCCGTTGCGGAGCGGGCGTATTGGCACGCTCTGCCGGGGCAATGAGGCGGCTGGCCCGCAGGCTCAACCCGACTGGAGCTAGGGAAGGGGCGTTGGGCGCGTCTGGTAAGGCCGCCAAATCGGTAGTCGTCAAGCTTCACCCGCGTAGATTGGTGAGAGCTGCCCGGGAGTTCCGGAGAATCGGGGCGAGTGATCTGGCTGGGATTGCACACGGTCTCGGCCAGCGATCGAAGGGCGTGGCCCGTCGGCTTAGGGTCCTTTCGCCCCGCAAGGCACGTAGCGTTCGGGTGGTTGCTGCCGCCGTCCGAGACCTGGTCCAGAACATTGATCCCGCCGCCGCCGCGCGTATCGCCCGCGAAGCGACTCGGCTGGCTCGAAAGACCATCGTCAAGCTCGATCCGCGTCGGGTCGAGGCGGCCGTCCGCCGCGTCGCCGAGACGATCGACGTGGACGGCAAAGGAAAGATGGACAAGGTCTCCAAGGCTGCCCTCACCAAGATCGGCCCGGAGCGTGCCACACGGATCGCCGCTGCGGCGACGGGAGCCCTTAAGCGCCTCGTAGACAGGCTGGACCCGGATCATGTGGGCCAGGTGATCGGCCATCTGGTGGCAGCTGCCAAGTCCGCAAATGACAAGAAAGGTCGACTTCGAGTCGTAGGGTTGCTCGCTTCGCTGGTGCGCGAACTCGGGCGCTCTCTCAGGGGCGTCGCAAGGGAGATCGAGATCAGAGATGTGGCCGTGGTGGTACTGATCATACTGGCGACTGCTCCGGAGCTACTGATTGCAGCGGGCGTCAGCGCTGCGGCGCTGCGGGTGCTAACGCCGCTGATCAAGGTCCTCGTTGAGGTCTTGCCGGAAAGGAAGGATAGCCCAGCCTAGATCTGATCTACGGCCGGTGGGAAGGGAGGAAGACAGGGCCGGTGGCGGTCGTTCCAGAACCGGGCACTTGCTTGCTGCGAGACGCTTTTCAGCCATGCCTATGCCTAACGGTGGTAGTCGCCAAACGACAGGTCGTCAACAGAGTTGTTGACAACAAAACTGTTGACGCATAGCTTGACGTGTCGGAGCGCGATCTCACGGGGTCGCAGAAGTGGCAATATTTCCCTCCACGGAGGAAGAAAACACTCATGAAATCATCCACCGGTCGCTGGGTAATCGACGGCGACTTCTTCGACCGCGAAGGAGAGTTGGCACTCCTCGAGACCCGTGTCCGCAACGGAAACCACATGGTCATGACCGGCCAGCGCCGCATGGGGAAGACCAGCATTCTTCGCGAACTCGGGCGTCGGCTGGAACAGAAAGGCTGGGTGTTTCTATTCGCGGATGTGGAGGCGGATCGATCCGAGGAAGACCTGATCGCCAGCTTGGCCAAGGCCATCCATCCGGTCACGCCAATCAGGGCGCGCCTCGTGAGGGGCATGCGTCGCAGGCTACGCAGACTGGCTGGCCGCGTCGACAAAGTCAGCGCCCACAAGTTCGCCGTCCGCTTCCGCGCTGGCCTGGACTCCGGGAACTGGCGGCGTCACGGGGAAGAGCTGATCGCCCACTGCGCCCAACACGACCACCGGGTGCTGATCGTCCTCGACGAGGTGCCGATCTTCCTGGCGAGATTGCTCCGCCAGGAAGACGGTACTCGCCGCGTTGACGAGTTTCTGAGCTGGTTGCGGGCCACATTCCAGAAGGTCGATGGTCGCAACTTGACGCTGATCCTGTCAGGCAGTATCGGGCTCGCGCCGTTGGTCGAGCGGCTGGGCATCTCTGATCGAATCAACTACCTGTATCCAGTCCGGCTGGGTCCGTGGAACCTGGAGGTCTCCGTCCAGTGCTTCGAGACGCTGGCGAGGAGCCACGACCTATCTGCCGACGATGGAGTAGCACGGGCGGTCTACGAGCACCTCGGCATTGGCATCCCGCAGCACGTACAGTCCTTCTTCGCGTGTCTGTGGGACTACGTTCGGATGCACGACCGAAGCCGGATTACGGTGGACGACGTGGCGGAAGTGTACCGCACCGAACTTCTGGGACCATCCGGACAGAATGACCTCGCGCACAACGAAGCGCGACTGAGGGATGGCTTGGGTGATGCACGCCGCTACCGGATTGCAATGGAGATTCTGGCCGAGGCGTCCGTCCAGGGCATCTTTGCTGCGGAGGCACACCGTCAACTCGAGAACAGGCATTCCAGGCTTGTGGCGGACGCCCCACGGCTGGTCGCCGACACCCTCGCCGTCCTCGTCCATGACGGCTATCTCGAACCGCACCCCGGTGGCCATCGATTCGCGTCAAACCTGTTGCGCGACTGGTGGAAGACCCGCTTTCGGCATCACTACAGGCCTCTTGGTCGAAAATCGCCTAACAGGCTTCCGGGAGATGACGCCCCATGAGCGGACCAGCAGAGCGCACCATACGCAAATTCAATCCGGGCGTCTTTCAGCCGGACGAGGAGATCGTCGACCAGTTCGTTGTACGCGGGCGGGAGCTGAACGCTGTCCTGAAGGTCATCCACAACAACATCGGTGTTCCTTCCTGTCAGCACGCCCTCATCGTGGGTCCTCGGGGCCGTGGCAAGACCATGTTGCTGGCGCGCGTCGCCGCGGAAATCCGTACCGATCCGCAGCTTCGGCAGGCTCTGGTGCCGGTTCGGTTTATGGAGGAAAGCGTGGAGGTCTTCGACATCGGAGACTTCTGGCTGGACGCTCTGCTGTACCTGGCGAAGGAGTGCGCTGAGGGTCACCCCGGCCTCTGCAGCGAGATCGAAGTAACACACGCCTCTCTGACCCGCCGAACGCAGGGAGATGACATCGCCGGGCAGGCCAAGGCCGCTCTCCTTGATGCAGCCGACCGGCTGGGAAGACGGCTGGTGCTCATGGTGGAGAATCTCCAGAGTCTGTGCGAGGAGGTGGACGAGGACTTCGGGTGGCAACTCCGCCAGTCGCTCCAATCGGATCCCGAAATCATACTCCTGGGGACCGCCACAAGCCGCTTCGAAGCGCTGGATGACGTAGGCGCACCATTCTTCGAACTCTTTCGCATCCTCCGGCTGGAGCCCCTGAAGACTGCCGAGTGCCAGAGCCTCTGGCACTGGATCACTGGTGAGCGACGTGACGCCAGGCAGATGCGACCGTTGGAGATTTTTACGGGTGGGAATCCACGCCTCCTGGTGATCGTCGCCGAGTTTGCGCGACATCGCACGATGGCGCGGCTGTTGGAGGAACTGGTGGGCCTTGTCGACGATCACAGCGAATACTTTCGCAGTAATCTGAACTCCCTGCCCAAGACCGAGCGACGGATCTTCGCGGCTCTGGCCGACCTGTGGCGACCCTCGACCACGCGCAAGGTCGCAAACAGAGCCCGCCTAGGAGTACGGAAGACGTCTGCTTTGCTGGGACGGCTGGTCGGGCGAGGTGCCGTCAAGGTCGATGGGAATGGAAGGAGCCGGCTGTACTCCGTCGGGGAACCGCTCCACTGCATCTACTACAAGCTGAGGCGCTGGCGGGACGAAGCGGCCATCGTCCACGGGCTGATTCGCTTCATGGTGGCTTTCTACGGTCCGGCCGAGACCGAGAAGATTCTCGGCTCCCTGCTGGACGAAAGGTCAAACGACACCGTTTTCCGTCGCGCACAGGAAGATCTAGGTGCGGGCCTCGCCGGTATTCCTGCGGGCGGGGCTGCGGCAACCTACCGAGAACTCGTAGAGCGCCATCGGGACCTTGGTGACCCCGAGGGGCGGATCCGGGTTGCGGGCGATCTACTCGACATCGGCGCGAGGCTTGGGAGCTCAGGGGAGGCCGAGCGCTCGGTCGAATACAACGACGAACTGATCCGGCGTTTCGAGTCCACGCTGATTCCGGACGTGCAGACCGCTGTCGCCAAGGCCCTCTTCAACAAGGCCTTGATGCCTCAGCAGGTTGGCGAGCACAAGGTCGCATTGACCGCCTTCAACGAGGTGGTGACGCGGTTCGGAGAGTCCGAAGTGCCGGACATCCAAGAGTGCGTGGGCGCGGCGCTCTTGAACGCGGGGTTCCACCATGGTCGACTTGGCGATCCGGAAGCAGCGATAGCGTCGTTCGACGATGCAATCAGGCGCTTTGGCGAGAGTCAGGCGCCTGGGCTTCGGCTTTACGTCGCGAAGTCGCTGCGAAACAAGGGCTCGACCCTGGCTGGACTCGGATCACCGTCCTCGATGGACAGGGGCATCGCGACTTGGGATGACCTCATCGACCGGTTCGGCGAGGACTGCGAACCGGATATCCAGATGCAGGTCGCAAGCGCCATGACGAAGAAGGCGGGCGCGCAAATGAAGATGGGCAGGGACGAGGCTGCGGTTGCAGTCTGCGACGAGGCCGTTCGTCGTTACTCGGCAAGCGACCGGTTGGATCTGCGGCGAGAGGTGGCCATGGCGCTGGAACTCAAGACGATGATTCTGAATCGAATGGGGCGGGGTCGGGAAGCTCTCGGCACTTGCGGCGTCTTGGTCCGTGACTTCGGAAGCATGGCCGGGCAAGGCGGCATCCCTGTCGCGTGGCGCGCTATGGGGAACCAGGTACACGCATTAGTGCTCGAGGGTGACGAGTCGGCGGCGGACCGTGTCTTCCGGAAGATGTGCGATGACCTCGATGTCGCAGACAACGGGATGGTCACCAAGATCGTCTGGGACGTGATCGATCTGATGGCAGCCGGTGCGACTCCGGGCGTCTTCGCCGACGCACTTGCGGCCAGCGCGGAAGATTGCGAGGAGCTCGTGCCGCTGCTGGCCGCGCTCCGAAGGCTCGCGGGGCGGCCAGTGAGAGTGCCCGAAGAGTTCGAAAAGGTCGTCGGGGACATTGTAGGGACTATTGAGCAACGGCGGGGGTGAGCGGGAGCCGAATCTTGCATCGCGCGAAGGGGCTACTGTACGGGTCGTTGGAGTGTGCGCGTACCGGGCGCGTCTTGTTCCGGTCCGAGGACGGCGAGGGGTCATCGACATGAGTTACCCAATAGCCATCTCTTGATCCCAAGAAGGGTAAGCATCACGAGGTCGAGCGCTACTGATGAAACTACTCGCCAGATTCGCCAATGAACGATTGGAGGCGACCAACTCCTCCCTCCTTGCCCTTAGATTGCCTGTAACTGCAACGTATTCATCCGAACTTGGGCGATCACAACGCTTCAGCGCGACCAATCCCGTGCTCGTATCACTCACTGTCTTCCATTCCGCTAGTGCCGAATGAACGTCCGCGTCAGCCCGCTCTACCGCCGTAGCCAACAGCTCGCGCAGTTGCTCCTGGGCACGCCCGAGCGACTCCAGATATTGTCGTACAAACAAGATCACATCTCGTCGCTTCTGCGGAAGGTTCTCCAGTTCTTCCAAAGTGCGTTGCTTGAATCTTCTGTCCTCACGGAGAGCTTCCAAGTTCAGTGTGAGTGACAATGTGAATTCCAACAGCGATTGGGTCGCTTCTTCCCGCGCTCTACTGCAACCATAGGTTATTCCTACAATGGCTAAGCTACGATGTTGGACGTGATTCCGCAGGGCGTCCATGATTCGGTATGCGAGATTCCCGTCATACTGGTCCCTGAACACCCTTTCGGCTTGCTCGCGGGTACAGCCAGTTGTAGCGGATCGACTGACGGAGTGCGTAACTTGGTCAACGTAGAGCCTACATGTGGTTAGGAGATTAACGAGTCGTCTCCCCAGCAGAAGCCGGTCGGATGACATGCTGGCCCAGGTGAAATCGTCTCTTACGGCGTGGGTCAACGTCAACGTGAGGATTTCGCGCTCCAATTCCTCGTAGTTCGCTACTACAAGATCAAACTTCTCTTCGATTTCAAGTGCGGCGCGCTGGATTCTCATAGCTTCGCTCAATGCGGCGTAGCGCCTTGCATCAATCGAGATCTTGGGCTGTTTTCCCAAAACGCGTCGTGTCAACACATACATTAGATTGGACTCTCCTCTGTGGAAGTGATCTCGTCCAAGAATGGGATCGGCACTGTCACGACGACACGATGCTGCGTCACCAGAGCCTGCGTCACACTGCCCACCCTGCCGACAGCACCTCAGCCTGTTCGAGCACCGTCCGAGTCGCCTTCTCCTGCTTGTCGGGCGGGTAGCCGTGCTTGCGCAGAATACGCTTGACCAGCCGACGCAGGTTCGCGCGGACATTCTCCCGAAGCGTCCAGTCGATCTTGATGTTGTTCCGGACAGTCTCGACCAGTTCGCGTGCGATGTCCCGCAGCGTCTCGTCGCCCAAGACCGTTACGGCGCTGTCGTTCGTCTCAAGCGCATCGTAAAAGGCGAGTTCGTCCTCTGAGAGTCCCAACTCCTCGCCGCGGGCGTTCGCTTCGCGCATCTCGCGGGCGAGCTGAATCAGCTCCTCGATGACCTGCCCCGCCTCTATAGCCCTGTTCCCGTAGCGATGGACGGTTTGCTCAAGCATCTCGGCGAACGATCGCGCCTGGACGACGTTCTTTCGCTTGCGGACCGCCAGTTCGCTCTTCAGCAGCTTCTGCAGCAGTTCGACCGCCAGGTTGCGCTGTTTCATGCCTCGCACTTCAGCCAAGAACTCCTCGGACAGGATCGAGATGTCGGGTTTCTCGAGCCCGGCCGCGGCGAAGATGTCGACGACGCCCTCCGATGCCACGGCCCGCGACACGATCTGGCGAATGGCGTAATCCAACTCTTCCTCGGGACGCGCTTCCCCCGCGGCGCGCTTGGCGAGCACCGAACGGACGGCCTGGAAGAACGCCACGTCGTCCCGGATCCGAATCGCCTCTTCGTGAGGGACGGCGAGCGCGAAGGCCTGCGAAAGTTCGCGAACGGCCCGCAGACAGCGCTCCTTGCCGTTCTCCTGCGCGAGGACGTGTTCCTGTGCTGCGGGCAGCAGGCTCACGCGCTCCGCCGGCGTCCCGTCGGTCCACGCTGAATGGTCGAATCCGTGGAACAGGCCGCAGCACACCTCGTACTTCTCCAGCATCACCGCCACCGCTTCGGCCTGATCTACGGTGGTCTTGCCGGTGCCTCCGCTCTCGGTGTAGGTGGCGAGAGCCCGTTTGAGTTCATGGGCGAGCCCGAGGTAGTCGACGACCAGGCCGCCCGGCTTGTCCCGGAAGACCCGGTTCACCCGCGCGACCGCCTGCATGAGCCCGTGGCCGCGCATGGGCTTGTCGACGTACATGGTGTGCAGGCTCGGCGCGTCGAAGCCGGTCAGCCACATGTCGCGCACGAGGACGATCTGAAGCGGATCGGCGGGACCGCGGAATCGCTTCGCGAGCATCTCGCGGCGCGCCTTGTTACGGATGTGCGGCTGCCAGTCAGGCGGATCCGATGCGCTGCCGGTCATCACGACCTTGATACGGCCCTCGCCGTCATCCTCGTGATGCCAGTCTGGACGCAGGCGAATCAGTTCACGGTAGAGGTCGATGCAGATGCGGCGGCTCATGCAGACGATCATCGCTTTGCCGTCGAGGGCTTCGGTGCGTCTGTCGAAGTGCGAGACGATGTCCTGGGCGATGAGCCTGAGCCGCGGCCCGGCTCCGGCGACGGCTTCAAGCTGGGCCCACTTGCTCTTCAGCTTCTCCTTGCGCTCGATTTCCTCCCCTTCGGTTACCTCCTCGAATTCGGGATCGATCGTCGGCCGCTCGGCCTCGTCCAGCGCCAGCTTCGCCAGCCGGCTCTCGTAGTAGATTGGCACCGTTGCGCGGTCCTCGACGGCGCGCTCGATGTCGTAGACGCTGATGTAATCGCCGAACACCGCGCGCGTGTTGGCGTCCTCCAGCTCGATGGGCGTGCCGGTGAAGCCGATGAACGAGGCGTTGGGGAGCGCGTCGCGCATGTGGCGGGCGTAGCCGTCGATGAAGTCGTACTGGCTGCGGTGCGCCTCGTCGGCGATCACCACGATGTTCCGGCGCCGCGACAACTCGGGCATCCGGTCGCCCTTTTCTTCCGGAAAGAACTTCTGGATGGTGGTGAACACCACGCCGCCCGACTCGACCGCCAGCTTGGCGCGCAGGTCGGCACGGCTGACGGCCTGGGTCGGCGGCTGCCGCAGCAGATCCCGGCAGCGGGAGAACGTGCCGAAGAGTTGATCGTCGAGGTCGTTGCGGTCGGTCAGCGCGACGATCGTCGGGTTCTCCATCGCCGGCTCCCGGATGATCCGTCCGGCGTAGAAGGCCATGGTCAGGCTCTTGCCCGACCCTTGGGTGTGCCAGACCACGCCAATGCGTCGGTCACCGGGATCGCCGCCCGGCTGCCTTCCGTTCTCGTACCGGCCCTCCGGCTCGGCGACCAACCTCAGTTCTTGCCGGAGCGCCGCCGCGCGTAGGGTCTCCAGCACCGCCGTCTCCACGGCATGGAACTGGTGATACCCGGCTATCTTCTTGGCCAGCTTGCCTCCCCCGTCATCCTCGAAGACGATGAAGTCCCGGACGAGCTTCAGGAACCGCTCCCGTTCGCACATCCCCTCGAGCATCACCTGCAACTGAAGCAGACTCGCGTCGGCCAGCGTCGCCCCGTCGATCGTCCGCCACGGCTTGAACCACTCCCGCCCCGCGGTGAGCGTGCCCAGACGCGCTTCGACTCCGTCGGAAGCAATGAGCGCCGCGTTGAAGGCGAACAGGTTCGAGAGCTCGGCCTTGTAGGTCTGGATCTGCGACCACGCTGTCCACACCGTGGCCTTCTCGTCCGCCGGGTTCTTGAGTTCGATCAGACCCAGCGGCAAGCCGTTGACGCACAGCACGACATCCGGCCGCCGCTCGTGTTCGCCTTCGACAACGGTGAACTGGTTGACTGCCAGCCAGTCGTTGCTTGCGGGATTGGCGTAGTCGAGGACGGAGACCTGGGCTCCGCGCATGGCGCCGCCGGCTGTGCGGTACTCGACCGTCACGCCGTCCACCAGCATCCGGTGCACCGCGCGGTTGCGGGCTTCCAGGGTGGAGCCTTCGGGACGGATGAGCTTGCGGAACGCGTCGTCCAGTGCGTCGACGGGGAGGACCGGATTCAACCGCTGCAACGCGCCGCGCAGCCGTTGGTTCAGGACGACGGTGTTGTAGTCCGTTCGCTCCGCGTCCGCCGCGTGCGGGCCAATGTCGGGGCCGTGGGCGACCGTCCACCCGAAGCTGTGGAGCCAAGAGAGCGCGGCCTCTTCGACCTGGGACTCGGTGAGAGCGTTCATGGAACGGCCTGGGTCAAGTGCCGATGACTGTCACGGCAGAAGCACTCCTCCCCGGTCCTTCGTGGGGGCCTTGTCCGCGGGGTGCTGCGGCTCGTAGTGCCAGAAGTTGATAGGGTTCAGGGGATTGGGCGTTCGGAGATACCCATGGGCGTTGAGCGATATCCCAAGTTTCGCTACCTTGGCGCGACGGTAGAAATGGGACACGACCCGAAAACGACCACGGTCTTTGGAGGTCGGTCTGGACTCAGGCGGTGGGACGGCCGGAAACAGGTCCTGTTGGTTTTCGTTCTCAGCCAGCAGCGTGCGAATAACCTTCCAAGACATGCGCGTGTACGTGGCCATGCCAGCGAACAGGTCGGCCAGCTGGACGAACGGCGTGGCAGCGGAATCCACTTCCCTGAAGGTCCGCACCATTGGCACGATCCAACGGTATTCCGCGCCCAACGCCGTGTGGGAGTCTTGTTTCCAAGTGCCATCGCTGTTGAGGCAATCCCGTATCGTAGCCCAGTCAATAGTGATCAGTTGGTCTGGGCGGAGGTGCCAGTGGGCGTCCGCTCCCCGGCGACGCATGAGCGCGCGATGTAGGTGAAAGAACATCCGGCCATAGTTTGCGACATCGTCTCGCCTCTCGACGGCATGCCGAGAGTCCGTTGTATCCCAGACGACCACATCGCACCGGACACCGTGAGAGAGGTGTGAAAGAAGGAAATCAATGGCTGCCGTTGCCCGCGCGACGTTGGTTCGGGCTCTCCGTCCGACTTTCAGCCACTTCAATTCGCCCTTCGTCGTGAACTCCAGGGCGTCCGCAAGCTTGGCAGTCAGATCAACGACGTGACTCGGCGGATCACATGGTAGGGATACCGCAGCGATGCTGCGAAAGCGACCCTCGGTGTGACGGCTCTCGTCAGAGAAAACAACGTAGCTCGTGGACGAAGTCACAGTTCGATCCTCTCGGCCGAGCCATCCGTGGGAACGCATCGGTGTTCGAAGCGCTGCCCTTCACTATACTCCAATGCAGAAGCTTCCTGATTCCTTGGTCGGATACGACCGGTGGTGCCTCCGGCGCGCACGCCGTACCGAAGCCGGGGCGTTCCAGGCGACGGCGTCATGCGATGAACTCCATTGCCTTATCGGCATCACCTACGCGGATCTTGCCGGAGATGAGCTTCGGGAGGAGAGTATCGCGGAGAGCGGCGAGGGTGTGGGATTCGTGACTCGCTTTGCTGACTCTCTCGAAGAGTGATCGGGCGACTTCACCGAACCGCGCGGCCACCCGGCTTGGTGGCGCGACCATACGGAAGCCTCGCAGCGCGGTTGGCGACACCCGCTGGCGGCCGCTCGTGCCGCTCATGTTCTGGGTTGCGAATTCGCGAAACCTTGCACTCCGAGCGAGGAAGTACCCGAACTGATTTGGAAGCGGGGGCTTCGGCCTCAGGACGATGTACTCGGTAGAGCCCCATCCGACCTCGCCGTCGGCTAAGAAATCCACGTAGGCCGTCTTGCCGTTCTCAAGGCACGGTGTGATCCGGGCCACAAGCGTATCGCCGTTAGCAAACCGCATGCCGGATCCGAAGGGTCGAACCGCCACGGCATCCGGCAGGTGACCCTGGGTCGGCATATTGGCCATCGGAAGATAAGGAGCGGTCTGTCCCCGTCGAAGAGATCGCCTCGGGTTGACCTCGATGCGCTCCGCCAAGGTCGCAACATGCCATCCCTCTGGAATCTGCCCCATCTCAGAATCCATCAGCCGGTCGGGGAACAGGTCGGCGATGTTCTGCGGAAAGCCGGTGTCCCGGTCGTTCATCTTGGCGCGTACCGGATCGAAATCAACGAACCAGGACCTGAACAGCGCCCGTGCCATCATCTCCAGCGCCTCACTCATCCGCCGATTCAGTTCGATCTTGTCATCCAGCTTGCTGAGGATGTGGGCGATGGCGCGCTGCTCGGACGTCGGTGGCAGCCGGACATCGAGGGCGCGCAGTTCGTCACTGTTGATGCGTCCTGTACCGTGACCTGCGAGGTCTACGAGATTCAGGAGCCGCTGTTTGTTGCCAAGAACAAGGTATGGAAGGAAATCGGGGTCCATCCGGGTCTTTGGTAAGAGAGCCTTGATGTCCTGGTTGAACGCCATCGGTCGTTCTGTGACGCAAACGGGTAGCTCCTTCAGGAGTCTCATGCCCCTGGTCAGAAGCAGGATCGTGCCGACCGGGACCTGCTTGGTGCCGTTGGCGAGCCCTTCCGCAGTGACATGATGAGTCGTATCGCGGAGCCGAAACCGCCTCATGTCTCTCGCTGAGACCCAGGGGATCGCGCCGTTCCAGTATTCTTCCCGCTTCTTTGACGGCGTTCCTCCAGACACCAGGCGGATTACATCACCCAGTCTGGCTTCCTGCCACCGAGTATCTGAAGACACCAGCACTACATACTCCCGCTCGATCTCCCGGTGGAACCGCTCCGGCAGCCTCGCCCAGTCCCGCGCCTCGACCAGGAACGGAATCGTCGACTCCCGCACCGAGTCCTCAAAGTCCATCAGTCGCTCGAACGGAATCTTCCTCAGCTGCGGCCCCCGCAGCACGAGATCGAGATCGCTGCCTTCGTGGCCCCGCTCGTTCACGCGGCTCCCGTAGGCCCAGACTTCGACATCAGGCAGGTGCTCCCGCAGCAACGAGGTGAGGATGCGCCGATGCCTTGGCGAGAGGCGCAGGCGGTCAGTCATCGTTGGCCTGCTCGATCATGTCGGCCAGCGCCTTGGCGTCACGGATGAAGTCCGGTAGGAGCCGGAGGGTGGCCTCCGCGAAGTCCTCTCCGTAATCGTGCGCAGTGTAGTTGCGGTTGTCCCGGTAGCTCAGCCATCGTTCGACCGTTTCGCAGTCCATGAAGTCGTGGCGAGCCGCGTGGCGGAACAGATCCTTGAAATGCAGGCGGTCCGCTTGGCGGTTGCTAGCGAACCAGGCGGTGAGACGCTTGCGCAGCAACTTCCCGCTTTGCTCAAGGACGAGCTCGAACTCCTTGACACAAGCAGCGCGATAGATGTCGTACATGAGATCTTCGCGGTCTGCCTGACGTGCGATGCCCTCAACCGCGTGCTCCAGCGAAGCAATGCAGCGGCGCAGGAAGGTGGTGTCGATGTTCACCGCCCTCTACCTCCGAACCCCAGCGCTCTCAGGTTCTCCGTGATCGCAGCATCGAGCCGGGCACCCTCGGCCTGTTGCTGACTTAGTTCAGCCACCAGCCGCTCCATCTTGTCCTCGAACGGCTCGCCGTCGTCCTCCTGTGGCTCCACACCGACGTAGCGGCCCGGCGTCAAGACATGTGCGTGCTGGCGCACCTCGTCCACCGAGGCGCTCTTGCAGAAGCCGGGAACATCGGCGTAGCCGTCCCCTTCCGTCCCCGTCCGCCAGGCGTGGTAAGTGTCAGCGATCCGGGCGATGTCCTCGTCGGTTAGCTCCCGGTGCGTCCTGTCCACCATCCGGCCTAGCTTCCTCGCGTCGACGAAGAGGATCTCTCCAAGCCGCTGCCGGCGTCGCGCCAGGAACCACAGGCAGACCGGAATCTGGGTCGAGTAGAAGAGTTGGCCCGGCAGCGCGACCATGCAGTCGACCAACTCTGCCTCGATCAGGTTCTTCCGGATCTCGCCCTCTCCGGACTGGTTCGACGACATCGATCCGTTGGCCAGCACGAACCCAGCCACCCCCTTCGGGGCGAGGTGGTGGACCATGTGCTGTACCCAAGCGAAGTTCGCGTTGCCCTTGGGCGGGACGCCGTATTGCCAGCGCTTGTCGTCCATCAGCCGCTCGCCGCCCCAGTCCGAGACGTTGAATGGCGGGTTGGCTAGGATGAAGTCGGCCTTCAGGTCCGGATGGTGGTCGTTGTGGAAGCTGTCGCCATGGGCGATCTGCCCGCCGATCCCCCGAATGGCCAAGTTCATCCTGGCGAGCCGCCAGGTCGTGTAGTTGGACTCTTGGCCGTAGATCGAGATGTCGCCCTGCGTCCTTCCGCCGTTTCCGTTACCGGTGGTGTGGGCGTGAATGAACTCGACCGACTGCACGAACATCCCCGAGGATCCGCAGCACGGATCGTAGACCCGCCCCCGGTAGGGCTCGAGCATCTCGACGAGGAGCTTCACGACGCAGCGCGGAGTGTAGAACTCGCCACCCCGCTTCCCCTCGGCACTCGCGAACTGCGAGAGGAAGTACTCGTATACGCGGCCGAGCACGTCTCGAGAGCGCGCTTCAGCATCCCCGACACGGATGTTCCCGACCATGTCGATGAGGCGGCCTAGACGCTGCTTGTCCAAGGCGGGCCGGCCGTAATTCTTGGGCAGGACCTCCTTCAGCGTCGGGTTGTCGCGCTCGGTCGCGGTCATGGCTTGATCCACGATCTGGCCAATCGTCGGCTGCCGCGCCTGTGCCTTTAGGTTCGCCCAGCGGGCCTCCACCGGAACCCAGAAGATGTTCTCGGCGATGTACTCGTCGCGGTCCTCCGCGGCCTCCTCCCCCCATTCGGCCAGCACCGCCGCGTGGCGCTCCTCAAACGCGTCCGAGATGTACTTCAGGAAGATGAGCCCGAGCACGACGTGCTTGTACTCGGCCGCATCCATGGAGCCGCGGAGCGTGTCCGCCATTGCCCACAGCTCGGCCTCGTAACCGGTCGTGGCGTTGCTGTCGGCTTGCTTGCTTGTCATCGTCGTCGCTGTCTCATGTTCGCTGTCGCCCTAGCCGAACTGCTAGAGCCTGATCACCGCCCAAGATAAGGCATGTGACGTGCTGCCGTAGTGCGCGGGCGGACCGAGAGCCGCCTAATGAGCCCCAAGGAATGTCGGCCAGTTTTGTTCTCGTCAGAACTTCGAGTACACGTTGAGAATCAGTGATTCCACATGGGCCGCGGCCTTGGCTTCGCCGACTTGGAGCGAGTTGGGATGGCCGCATCCGTTCCGCAGTTTCAAGGCGGCCTCAAGCTCTTGCTTTACGCTCTTTCCGAAAACCGATATGGACTCTAGGACGATCAGGAAGTCGGCCTCGCGGGTACGACTAAGGTCATCAGCGGTTCGGGCCGGCTTCCATTTCTTGAAACGCCGATGGGCCTCGCGGTTGAAGTCGTGGAGCCGCAGACGAGCCACATGTTGCTGTAGCACCGAAACGGCACCCACCCAACTCAGCACGATGGCAGCCCGGTGCAGCGCGTTTTCCAGACACAGCACCGCTTCCTCGACGAACCCTCGAGTAGTATCGTCTCGAATTGTATCAAGGTGACGCCTCAACCCCACCGCCACCCGGATTGCACGTCCGCTAACGGCCGATCCGGCGAGTTTGCCCACTGAGATCTGGCCAGCGCTAGTAAGCTCCCAACCTGCTTTGGAACGGATCGCCAGCCCTTGAAGTTCGGACAACAACTGGGAAACATTCCAGTTTAAGGCGTGTCGGAGGCCATGTGCGAGCGCTGTCTCTCTAACTTCCTGGACCTGCCGTGGTGCTAGCGGTTCTCGTGCGAGGCAGAGCAACATCTTCTCACGACGCGAAAAGTCCGGTCTAGCAAGCAGGTCCTTTAGGCGGTTGGGCCTCAGCATCCGTAGTACGACTCCCGTGTGTTGAGTCGGCTGATAACGGCACGTCTCATGACTTCTTGAGCATCTGGACCACGGCGTCGATCCCCGGACTGGTAAGCTTGTACCGATTGCGTGACTGCTTCGCCGAGCCCTCCTTTCGAACCTTCATCACGAGCTTTGGGGACCGGTTCATCAGCTTGTTCAGATCCCTCGTTATGTTGGACGACGGGTACCCCACGTGCTTCAGCTCTCGGTTGACTGGACCGCTGCCGAAAGTGTCCTGATTCTTCTCCACCTGAAGCCAATACGCGGCAACGAGTATGCGATTCAACACGGTGTTCGGGCTGGCAGCTTCGAAAAGGTCATGGAATTCAGCATACCCAGACGCAGACGTGGCATGGGCTCCCTTATCGGCGGTAGGTGTTGTCCGCCTGGAAGTGGAAGATCCAACACGTGGTCGGGAAACGCTGTACCTTTCCTGCGCCCAGTTCAAGACGCGGGTGACCTGTACATCCTCCAGGTCTTCTAAGGCAGACACGATGTCTGACATAGCTTTGATCTCGGGGTCCAAAGGCATGATGGCCAACTCCTGTGGTCATGAGGTATGTAAACCAAGGTAGTGGACAGCCATTACCTCGTCAAGCCTGTCATGACCCCTTATGGCACATCCAGGTGCCGGACACCGGTTCTTAGAAGCTCGAAATCAGGCTCGGAGTGGGAGGAGTAGCCGTGATGTCCTAGCATGCTCCGCTCCGTCGGGGATGTGTCGCTGAATGTCGCCGGCCACACGCAATCCACACCGAGCCGCCGGTCTACAACACCACTTCTGCGGGGGCTATCGACCTGTTCGGACCGGGCGTGTGTTGATCGCCCAACAGAGGTAGAGCCTAGCGCGATCTCGCAGCGTCTACGGACAGGCTTGCGAGGCTCTCGACGCGCTACGCGAGCGCGACCGCTCCACGCAACACCTTGGTGAGCGACTTCCATGCCTCGAGCTTCGCGATCCGGACCTGCGCCAAGCCGCGTCGCATTCCCCCTTACGGACCTGCCCACACATTTCAAAGCGTTCGGCTTCATCGTCGGCGTGGAACGCACGCTCCGCGTGATCAAGGCCCTACTATCCCCGATCGAAGCGCCACCTGTAGCATCTTGGCCGTGTGGGACCGGCACCGCTCGCAGGTCGCGTTCGAGCTGCGAGTGAGCTGGCTTACGTTACTCGACCCTCCACGTAGGCTTCCACGATTTCCTGATAGATTGAGTCAGCCAACTCGAAGAAATCAAACAGAGCAAGCATGGGCGCGGTGAGCTGTTTCACGACCTCCGTGAGGCTTCCCTCGACGTCTTGTAGGCTACCGTTGTAGCTCGTCGTGATCTGATCCTCGGAGCACGTATGGGATCCGGACATGTAGCGGTTAGGTGACGAGGTACGCAGCACCCGGCCGTTTAGTCCACCGTAACGGAGTTCGAGTTCGAATCGGGTCGAGGGGTCGATGGCGAGCCGGTCGTACAACCTAAGGGCATACATCAGCAGCTCGGTGTTCCTGACAATTCTCGTGTTGAAGAAGATCGCAGTCGGGTCCCGCTTGTCCTCGAAGAGGCTCTTCCGAAGGAAAAAGTCTCCATTCCGCCGCAGGGCCCAGTAGTCGTAGTAGGAATCCGGGAACTCACCCGCCCGCTTTACCTCAGCCACGATTCCATCTGACCGAGGCCGGGGTTGATACTCGGGTACATCATGGAAGACGACGCCGATGGGCCATCCGAAGGTTCGAATCATAGCATCTGAAGCCGCGCTCAATAGCTCGGACGGACTGCGGTCAGGTTTGGGAGCGGCGATTCCGAACGATGCCTCCATGTAGGCCGTGAAGCCCGTCTCCGCCATCTGGCGCGAGGCAGTTTCTTGGTGGGTTCGTACCCAGTCCATGTCGAGTACCGGCTCTTGGACTTGGGTGACCGGCGAGAGGAGTGCCCGTCGTCGCCGAATTCGACGTTTCAGTTCTTGGCGAAAGCTGTCGGGCTCGGATGGTTCCCAAAGCAAAATGTCGTATCCCACGAGGTCGAAGTGGATCTTGGGACCGTCTGGTTGCCAGCCGGCGTTGCCGGGCAGGTGGTCGCTCCTGCAAGTCAGGATTAGGTTGCGAAACTTGTCGATTCCCATCGCATATCCGACCTCCAGGTAAACGTTGGGTCGTTCGTTGGTGAGATCGGCAATGATGATGTCCGAGTTGTTCAAGAACTCGATGATCTCACTCTTGAGCAGCCCGCCCTCGTTGTGACGGTCTACCCGCTTCGCCTGCAGGCCTACCGACTCGATGGCCGGTTGGATGACCGTGTCGAACAGCTGATTCAGCTCCGAGTCTCCAATCTGCATCACGACGAAGGCTATGCTCATGTAGGTCTCCTCGATCTCCCCAGTCCTCAGAAGATCCCCTTCGGCATGTGCATGCTGACCAGCATGTGGGGCACGTCCACCGTCTCCGAGATCTTCATGTCGCCGGCGATCGAGCAGAGCACGTAGGCTTCCTCGCGGGTGAGGCCGTGTTCGGCGACGAGATAGTCGATCATGTAGCGGGTGGCCTTGCGGGCCGCCTCGTCGATGGTGGTGCCGAACCCGGTCACGGCGTAGTAGTCGTCGCTCTCGTACTGGGGCTCGACCATGCCGCGCGTGTTCTCCATGACCTCGACTTCGAAGACGACGCGCACGGGCGTCTCGATGGCGGAACCGGACACTTCGCCGTCTCCCTGGGCGGCGTGCGCGTCGCCGATGGAGAAGAGCGCACCCTCGACCTGGACCGGGAAGTAAACCGTGGTCCCGGCGATCATGTGGCGGTTGTCCATGTTCCCGCCGTTGGTGCGTGGCGGGATGGTCACGAGCATCGAGTCGGTGTCGGGCGCGACCCCCATGACCCCGGCGAACGGCGCCAGCGGGATCGTGATGTCGTCGTTGAAGGCGACCTCCGTGGCGCCGGGCTCCATCGGGAACCCCCGGATCCAGGGCCCGGTGATCTCGTCGGCCAGGAACCCGAAGCCCGGGAAGATGCCGGCCCATCCCCATCCCTGGACCTCGATCTCGTGCAGGGTGACGGCGAGGATGTCGCCCGGGCTCGCCCCTTCCACGTAGATGGGTCCGGTGAGGGCATGGATCAGGTCGAAGTCGACGTTGGCCAGGTCCTCGGCGGTCGTGGATTCGGTGATCTGACCATCGGAGGCCTCCTTGGTGAACACCTCGACGACGGCTCCGGAGGGAACCGTGAGCTGGGGCGGGATCGTGGAACTCCAGCGATTGTGGGAGTTCTCGGGGCCGAGCGTGTACTCGGGCGCCGGCGTCTCCGCGGCCGGTGGCGCCTCGGCGGATTGTTCCTCCAGAGGAGGCGCGGCCTGGCAGGCAGCCAGGGCGAGGGGGATGCAGGGAGCGAAGGCTGCGGCGCGCCTGAACGAGCGCGAAGTCGGCGTGGCAAACATCGGGATGGCTCCTCGGAAGACGGTTGCGACGGGGTCCCGCAGGCTCGGGCGATCGTTCCCGCGGGTGTGATCTATTCTTGATCGGCCGCGGACTTTGCGCCATACGCCCGCAAGGCACCAGACTGGCTTCACGGCAACGACTTCTCGCTCCCGGCAACGCACATGACCACGAGAGTCCCACACCTCCAGCCAGGCGTCGTCTACATCTGGGAGGGGCGGCTGGATGTCCCCGCAGACGTCTTGGCCGCTGCCCGGCGGCTTCTCTCCGCGCGCGAACGCAAGCGCGGCGACCGCTTCGTGTACGACCGGCACCGCCGTCGCTACACAGTGGCCCAGGCGCACCTGCGCCGCGTGCTGGGGCAGCTGACCGGCATCGCCCCGGAGACCGTCCGCTTTCACTACGAGGACAAGGGGAAGCCCTTCCTGCCCGGTGGCCCTTCCTTCAACCAGTCGCACTCCGAGGACCGGCTCATGATCGCCGTGGCCGCCTCCGGCCGGCTGGGCGTGGACATCGAGGAAAGGCGCACTGTGCGCCTCATGCTCGGTATCGCCGACAAGAACTTCGCCCGCGACGAGGCGGCGCGGCTGCACGCGGCCCCGGCGGAAGAACGGCGGCGGCTCTTCTTCCGCATCTGGACCCGCAAGGAGGCGTTCCTGAAGGCGCTGGGCTTCGGCCTCACACATCCGCTGAGGTCTTTCTCCGTGGATCCAACTCCCGGCGCCGCGCAGGGACTGCTGGCGGTCGAGGATCTGCCGGAGGATCCTCGGCGATGGCACATCGGTGGCGTTCCTTGCGCGGCGGGAGCCGAGGCCGCGCTGGCGCTGGACCGGACAGGCATCCGGGTCGAGCCCCTGCGCTACGACCCGGACGGGCTCGGATCAGTCGACGATTGAGGAACGCGGGGGGCCGGTCCGCCTGACGCCGGCCGACCCACCCGGGATTCCGCTACCAGTGCAGGGAGAAGTTGACCATGGCGCCGTGGGCCGGACCCGAATCGGGAGCCCACGCGCTGCGGCCGGCCTCGATGTTCGCCGACAAACCCGGGCCGACGGTCAGACGGCCGCCCAACTGATAGCCGTACCTGCCCTGGCTCGAGACGTGTAGCGGCATGTTTGCGGCCGGGCTTGCCGTCCGGTATGCGCCGAGGTAGCCGGAGCCGGGCTGCTCGGACATGGCGAGCCTTGCGTACGGCATGAACACGGCCTCGCCCTCTCCTGCGCCGAATCCATAGCCGACCTCCGCGTTCAAGCCTCGGGCTCCGTAGGTGTTGGCGGTCATCCCCGCCGCACCCTGCGCCCAGAGACGCGCCAGTCCGCTTGCCGTCGATCCCCAGGTCGGTCTCAGGCCGACGGAGAGTCCGCGTCCTTCGCCGCCCGGGTTGAAGTCGATCGATCCGCCGAGACCCCATTCCTCGTAGCCGTTCTGTTCGTGCGTGAGCAGCGTGCGGCCATGCACCCGGATGGTGAGTCCCCGGTTGGGGTCCACGAAGGTAAGGCCCCCTCCCGCCTCCATCCCGAGTCCGGACTCGGTGTCGCCACCGTCGTACCGCATGCCGGCGCGCACCTGAGGACGCAGCATCGCACCGGCGCCCGTCGTGAATCCCGTCGAAGCTTCGAGGAGCATCCGTACGCGGCTTGCGTCGGCGGTCAGTTCGCCTCGCCCCTCGACGGCTTCCGAGTCCATGCGCGCGAGAAAGGCGTCCGAGCGCAGCGCCAGTTCAAAACCGCCGGCGTCTGCGGAACGCACGAGATCTCCCTTGAACCCCACACCGCCCATCCGCATGGAGATGTCGCTCTCCGGGTCCTCCTCGCCGCCGCCCGCGATATCCAGCCTTCCGGCGCCGTAACCGAGCACGCCCCAGGTCAACAGGCGGTCGCTGATGGCAAGCCGGGCATAGGGGAAGCCGCTGGTGAGACTGCTGGAGACCTCTCCGGCGTCGTCCTGGCCCGGCCGCCCGAGTTCGAAGTTGCCCGACCCGCGGCTGTGGGTCACCGCAAGGCCGGTCACCACCGGGCCGACCTCGTAGTCGGCGCCGAGCGTGGCGGTGCTGACCTCGCCGTCGCCGAAACCTCCTCCCTCCTCGTGGTTGAACCGCATGATCTCTCCGCCTCCCCACAGGGAGTAGCCGCCGCCGGACCCGCCGGACGAGAGCTGGAAGGCGCTGCCGCCGAACAGACCGCCGGCGGACATCGGGAGCAGGATCGACGGTCCGGCCGCCCCGGCGCTCGCGAGGGTGTTCGGGTCGAGGAGCGAGCCGAAATCGAGCGTCCGCCCACCCACCTCGACGAAGTCCTCCTGCCGATGGCGGTGTGAAACGCGGTTGCCGATCATCTCCATCGTCTGGCTGGCCACCGACCTGCCGAACCGCTGGAGCCAGTCCGCCGCCGCTGCTTCCGCTTCGGCGGTGGAGAAGTTCCGGTAGAACTCAGTACAACTTGTCCGACACCATCCCATGCCGTATCGTATGGCATCCATAAAACATTGCTAGACAATGTATTGTAGGTTATTTCCGAATCCTCGTCGTCCCTTGAAGTCTATCGCGATCCGGTGTATT
>JAPPMM010000058.1 GCA_028819075.1 Gammaproteobacteria bacterium | reverse complement strand
CGACCGCTCCTACCGGGGCGGCAACAGCCTGCACCTCGCCTCCGTCCAGCAGGAGCAGGGCTACGGCGACGTGCGCTGGGGCACCTACCGCCAGATCCAGGCGCGCGGCGGACAGGTCAGGAAGGGCGAGCGCGGCACCCGCATCCTCTCCTTCCAGGACAAGAAGCGGATCGCCGTGACCGACGAGCAGGGTCGGCCCAGGAGGGACGCCGAGGGCAAGAAGGTCTACCGCTACGAGAAGCTCAAGGCGCCGTTCGTGCGCCAGTACACGGTGTTCAACGCCGAGCAGGCCGACGGGCTGCCCGAGCGCTCGAACCCGACGCCCGAGCCGCTCTGGAAGGTGCACCAGGAGGCCGAGCGGGTCATGGAGGATGTCGGCGTCCCGGTCCGCCACGTCCAGGGCGACCGCGCCTACTACCACATGAAGCGCGACGAGATCGTGCTGCCCGAGCGCGGGCAGTTCCCGTCGGCGAACCACTACTACCAGACCGCGCTCCACGAGCTGGGCCACAGCACCGGGCACAAGGACCGGATGAACCGCGAGACCCTCATCGAGGGGATCGACGGCGGGTTTGGCTCGCCGCAGTACGCCCGCGAGGAGCTCAGGGCCGAGATCAGCGCGATGATGACCGGCGAGCGCGTGGGTGTCGGCCACGACCCGAGCCGTGGCGCGGCCTACGTCGAGGGCTGGATCCAGGCGCTCGAGGAGGACCCGCGCGAGATCCGGCGCGCTGCGGCGGACGCGCAGAAGATCTCCGACTTCGTGCTCGACCGGCACCGCGAGCGCGTGGCCGCCCGCGATCCCGTCGCCGTGGCGGCGGTTCGCACGCCCGCGCAGGGACCGCAGAGGATCGTTGTCCCCGTGCCGAGGATCCCGGTTCCCGAGCGCGGCTTCGGGCCGAGCCGCTGAGCCGTGAGAGGAAGAGAGATGTTCGGCCGCGAGGCCGAACCGGACCCCCGTTCCGCCGCGCCACCCAGCCGCGCGAGCCATCGAGCTCGGATGCGGAACGGCCATCGCCGAGAATACGCCGCGGGCCGGGACGGCGGGTCCATCTCCTTCCCCGACCGCTGCGCCGGGGCGCTGACCGACATCGGCGTCCACGGCGCGGTCTCCCACCGCGACATCGCCGAGCTCCACTTCGGCGGCCATCCGTTCACCACCCGGCGCGCCGTGAACGCCTGGATCCGGGACGGTCTGGTCGAGGAACACCGGGCCACCGGACCGAAGGGCAACCCGTTCAAGATTCTCTCGCTCACCCCCAGGGGCGTGGCCGAGGCCCGGAAGCTCGCCGCCGAGCGCGGCATGGACCCCCGGCAGGAGATCCGGCTCGCCCGCGTCCGGCCCGCCGAGGCCGCACACGACACCGCCATCCACCGCGCCTGCCGGATCGAGCGGAAACGGCTCGAAGCAAGGGGCGCCACCGTGCGGCGCGTCCGCCTCGACACCGAACTCAAGAGCAGGATCGCGCGCGCCAGCGAAGGCGCGCGGAAGCGCGGCAAACGGGCCGCCGACACGGAGCGCCACCGGATCGCGCGCGAACTCGGGCTCCCCATCGACGAAGACGGCCGGGTGCTCTACCCGGACGCCCAGATCGAGTACGAGGACGCGGACGGCCGGACCGGCCGCGTCAACGTCGAGGCCGTCTCCGGCAGCTACCGCGAGGCGGCCGTCCGCGCCAAGGCCGCCGCCGGGTTCGCCATGCACGCCAACGGACCGGCGGCGGCGGGGCTTCTCCGCAGGCTGGGCCTCGGCAGCGATAACGGCTCCTGGCTCCGTGGTCCGACCGACCGCGATCCCGCCTCAGTCGAACTCTGAAGACAAAGGAGAAACCACGATGCAGCCCTGGAAGATCAGCGCGGGACTCACCGCCGCACTCGCCGGATCCGCGTTCCTGCTCGGCGGTGCCCGCCTCGAATACCTCTCGCCCCACTGGCCAAGGATCCTCGCCGAACACGGCGTCGCGCTCGCGCTGCACGCCGCGCTCGCCCTCACAACCATCACGGCCACGATCTACGTGGTTGCCCGCACCACCGGGCTCGCCGACCTCGGACGGCGCGTGGATCTCGCCGAACGGTCCGTCCGGCGCGGCGAGGGCGATCCCGGCCTCGCCGACGCGCTCCATCAGGATGAGGAAGGAGAATGGAAATGACCCGCAGGCGCCGAAAGAAGAACGAGCCCGCGTCCGTCGAGGGCCTGCCCGCCGACTGGCGCAAGCAGGCCAAGGCGCTCCGCCGCTACGGGGGCGAGACCCCGGCCACGGCGATCGAGCGGTGCGCCGACGACCTCGAAGCCACGATGCGCGAGCAGGACGAGACCACGTTCTCGCTCGTCGAAGCCGCGCGCGAGAGCGGATACTCCAAGGACCATCTGGGCCGCCTCGTGCGCGAAGGCAAGATCCCCAACGCCGGAAGACCCAACGCGCCCAGGATCTTGCGCCGGCACCTGCCCCTCAAGGCGCCGTCCGGCCCGCGACTGGCGGAGAGCGCCGCCCGCCGCGATGTTTCCAACGAGCAGATCGTGCAGTCCATCATCCGGAGAGGAATGGAAGATGGCACGCACGAAACGTGACAGGCGCTCCTACAGCGCCGGAGAATGGGGCCGCAACCGGGTCAGGGTGTTCCCAGACCCCAAGACCGGCCTCTTCCAGATAGAGTGGCGGGAAAACGGGCGCAGGCTCACCCGGTCGCTAAAGCACCGCGACTGGAGGCGCGCGAAGCGGCAGGCCGACGAGGCCGCCGCCGGGTTCGCGAAGCCGGAGCCGAACGGCAAGCAGAAGGACGCCGACCCCGGACCGCTCACGCTGGAGACGCTCTTTGACATCTACGGTGAAGAGGTGACGCCCACCAAGGGCATCCACACGCAGCGCCACGACCGGACCGCGATGAGGATGTTCCTCGGGCTCTACGGACGGAACCGCGATCCCGCGACACTCTCACAGAGGGACTGGGACCGGTTCATACTCGCGCGGCGCTCGGGAAGGATCGGACCGAGCGGAAGGCCCGTCTCGGACCGCATGATCGAATGCGACCTCAGGTTCCTGATCGCGGTCTTCAACTGGGCCGCCAAGTCCAAGGACGAACGCGGCCGCCCGCTCCTCGTGGCGAACCCGTTCAGGGGACTCAAGATCCCCACCGAGAAGAACCCCACCCGGGTCGTTCTCTCCGAGGCCGAGTACCAAGCCCTCCTGAAGGCGTCCACGAAGGTCAACTGGCGGTTCCGCGTCGCGCTCGTGCTCGCGCACGAAACCGGACACCGCATCGGGGCCGTCCGGCAGCTTCGGTGGTCGGACATCGACTTCGAGGGCAGGACCATCCGGTGGCGCGCGGAGCACGAAAAGACGGGTTACGAACACCGCACGCCCGTGACCGCCGAGGCGGTCGCCGTCCTCGAAATGGCGCGGCGCGAGAGCGCCAAGGGCGGACACGCCCCGGTCATGCCGTCGCCGAGGGATCCCACGATCTGCGTCAAAAGCTCGCTGGTCCGCGCGTGGTGGGAGAGGGCCGAGGCGCTCGCCGGACTGGAGCCCAAGCGCGGGAGAGGCTGGCACTCGCTCAGGCGCAAGTTCGCGTCCGATCTCATGCATCAGCCGCTCAAGGTGCTCTGCGAACTCGGTGGCTGGAAGTCGGCCAAGACCGTGCTGCGCTGTTATCAGCAGGCCGACGAAGCGCAACTCAGGACCGCGCTCGAAGACCGGCGCAGAGCCGCGGTCTGAGCAGACCAGCGGGAACCGAACGCCGGGAGTCCGACCCGACAATCCCGTAACCCTCACGGATCAAACCAGTTGGCAATCTCATTGCCAAAGCTGGGACAGCGGAAGCAGATCATGGATTCGACACGGTCTGGCAGGCGGGATCCCTCCCGAACTCACCAACCTTGGCAGCCTGAGGGAGCTTGATCTCGGCACCAACGATCTGACCGGTCCCGTTCCGCCCGAACTCGGTCGCTTGGAGAGCCTGGAGTCTCTCGACCTTGGCGACAACGACCTCTCCGGTGTGATCCCTCCCGAACTCACCAGCCTCGCCAACCTCCGGCAGCTTGGTCTCCGCTCCAACGACCTGACCGGCCCGATCCCGTCCGAACTCGGCGACCTGGCGAGCCTGGAATCCCTCTACCTTGGATACAACGGCCTCTCCGGTGCGATCCCGCCCGAACTCGCCGACCTCGGGAAACTCAGGCAGCTTGGTCTCGGCTCCAACAATCTGGCCGGTCCGATCCCGCCCGAACTCGGCAACCTGGCGAGCCTGGAGCACCTCGACCTGGTCGGCAACCGATTCTCCGGCCCGATCCCGCCCGAGATTGGCAACCTTGTGAGCCTGAGAGAGCTTTTTCTCTCCTCCAACAATCTGATCAGCTCGATTCCGCCCGAACTCGGTCGCCTGGCGAGCCTGCAGTTCCTCTACCTTGGATACAACGACTTCTCCGGTTCGATTCCGCCCGAACTCTCCAATCTGGGGAGCCTGGAGGTGCTGAACCTCGTCTCCAGCAGTCTGACCGGGCCGATCCCTCCCGCACTAGGCAGCCTTGGGAGCCTGTGGCAGCTTGACCTCCGGTCCAACGATCTCGCCGGCCCGATTCCGCCCGAACTAGTAGAGTAAATGATAAAGCGTGCAATATCAATGTGTTAGCGATTTTTGTCGAGCGTGTGTATCACTTCAAATATGCAGACATGAGGAAGAGCTTACGCGACGGTATCGGAAGTCCGTAGACACCCAAGCGTGTCAAGCCGCGAATAGAGGTCGAGCCCACGGTCCGACCGAACGGGTGCCCGCAGAGGGGTTGCGAGCAAACCTACGGAAGCCGAGCGGCGCGTGGCCTCTTGACTGACCAGCCTGGCACCCAAGCCCTACGGGCGAGTGAGATCGGCGCGCGCCCGTCCGATCTCTATTTGCTATCCCAGATTGCGCCAACTTGGCCATCCAGGCCATCACGCCTGCCCGCGCAGTTGCGTCGTCACTCACCCTGCCCCCCCTCGCCGCCGTTCGAGCGATTCCACTCGATCCCCTCCGCCAACCTCCGAAGCTGGGGCAGCGCGGATGTCGGGGCACCGAGCATTGGCGCGAACCTCGCCCGTTGCTTGTGGGACGATAGGGGCGACCCTTGGGAATGCCACCCTGCGGAGGACACATCCGTTCGCTGGCCGCAATCGGTTGGGTTAGATTGCCACCATGCCACCTCTCGCGCTCAAGCCGGATTCCAGCTTCTTTCGGAAGATTGCCCTCGGCGCGGTGGGCAGCAGACACGTGGCGCACGATCTGGAACGGCTGGGCCACCAAGTCGTCGAGCTCGAACGCGGCGCGATGGACACGAAGCTCTGGAAGGATGTCAAGCGCAAGCGCGTCCGCATTCCAGACCTCGTTTGCGAACTGTGCGGACTTCGCATCGAGAGCCGTGCGAAGGCGAGGCCCGACTTGTCGATGTCCCATAGCTCCTCGGACCATGAGCGCGCGTGGGACTTCGGTATGGTGAACGCCGACGTAATCGCCTTCCCGGTCTGCAAGGCAGGCGAAGATGAACAGTGGAGCGCCGGTCGGCTTCAGGAATCGGTCTCCTACTGGCACGAACGCAACTGGATCCGGTGGCATGCTGAAGGCACGGTAAACTACGTGCGCGTCGCTCGGTTCAGGGCCGTGTCGCGGGACGGTGAGACGACCAAGGGCGTTACCGAAGGATCGGAGACCAGCGTCACATGGAAGGCGTGGTTCTCCAGCCGAGACGGCTTTGTAGAATCGGTCACGGGTCAGAGGATCACGACTGTTCGAGCTAGCGACGGACATCGTTACACTCGGACGGTTCCCGAAGAGCTCCGAATCACCGTGGCCGTGGGCGAGGAAATCGCGCTCAATCAGATCCTCGCGTCGAGAGTCAGGCCGGAGACCGATGACGACCTTCGCTGCCCCGGTGTGTGGCCCGAGGGCCACCTTTCGCAGCTTCTGGCGTCCCGTGAGCGGACTCAACGGTTCACCGGGGTGAAGCTCGCGAGGCTCCGACGGAAGGATTCCGTTTGGGCGACCGTTGCGAGTCTCGAGCGCGATCGTGAAGAGGACATGTACATCCGGTTGGAGGCAGCAGCGTATCTTGTCGCTGTCCGTGGCGAGAGTGCAGAGCACCTCTTCGCACCGTACTTGGCGAGTCCCGACCAGCAGATCCGACTGGAGGCGGTGATTTCGTTGGGGGAAGCTGGCACCGATGAGTGCGTGAGGATGCTGAGCGCGATCCTCGACGATCATCAGCGCCCGTACTTCGCGCGTAGCGCGGCGGCTTGGTCGTTGAGCCGCATCGGCGGTTTGGAAGCGTGCTCACGCCTAGTGAGGGCGTTTGCGGATGTGGACCAAGACCTCCGTGAGGAGGCCCTTGAGGGCATCGTCACCCTGGACTCAGACGCCGTACCGGTACTTCTTGCAGGGTTGCAAGAAATGGAGCCGGCGATCGCGGCGGGATGTGCCGAGGCGCTGCGCCAGCACGGCGCGGTGTCAGACGAGACCCTCCGAGAGCTCACGGCACAGCTTGCCAGTGGTAACCCCTCCGTATGGGCCGTTTGGTTGGTCGGTCACCTGCCTAGAGAACGGCTGGCGGGTGCGGTGGCGGATCTTCAAGAAACGGCACCGGAACTCCACTACGCGATTACGCTGCTTTGGTCGTTCGTCGAGAGCTGGATAGCGCGGCGGTGGGAACTGCAGCCGGATGCGAACCTCCCCGATAGGAATGATGGACGATGAAGCTGGACCTGCCGAGCGACAAGCAGGTGTATCGTACGCCTCGCGGTCTCCAGCTGTGGGGGGATAGCGCGGAGCTGCTTGGACATCTGCCGGAACAATCGGTGGACCTGGTCATGACCAGCCCTCCCTTCGCGCTGTTGCGGCAGAAGGCCTACGGTAACGAGGAGCAGGACAAGTACGTCGAATGGCTGGGGAAGTTCGGAGAGGCTGCGTTCCGCGTGCTGAAGGACAGTGGCAGCTTCGTTCTCGACCTCGGCGGAGCCTACAAGCGCGGCAAACCCGTGCGTTCGCTCTACAACTACCGCGTGTTGCTGGACTTCTGTGATCGCCTCGGCTACGAGTTGGCGGAAGAGTTTTTCTGGTTCAATCCGTCGAAGCTGCCCTCGCCCATTGAATGGGTCAACAAGCGGAAGATCCGAGCCAAGGACTCGGTCAACACGGTTTGGTGGTTTTCCCGAACGGCTGAGCCAAAGGCGGATGTCACTCGCGTCCTAGTGCCGTATTCCGAGCGTATGAAGGCGCTGCTCAAAAACCCCGAGAAATTCTACCGACCCCAATCGCGACCCTCCGGACACGACATCGCCAAGACGTTCGGCAAGGACAACGGCGGTGCCATTCCCTCGAACCTCCTGCAGATTCCGAACACGGAAAGCAACTCGGGCTACCTGCGGCGGTGCAAGATGATGGGGCGAGACAGACACCCTGCGAGGTTCCCCAGCGCGCTGCCACGGTTCTTCATTCAATTCCTCACCGACCCGGAAGACCTAGTCTTGGATATCTTCTCTGGGTCCAACACCACGGGCCACGTCGCGGAGGAACTCGGTCGTCGGTGGATCAGCATGGAACTCAACCGTGACTACGCGGCCCTATCGGCCGTACGCTTCATGGATGGCTGGAGTGACGACGAGGTGCGTGAAGCGATTATGCGCCTCGATGCCGGTGAGGTCGTCGAGCTCTACCTCGGGTTGTTGCTTCATGGAATCCCGGGATGAGGACCGGGTGCCTGAAGATCAGCGGGACCGACTACTCGTGGCAGTGCAGAGTTGCGGTATTAGCGACTGAGAAAGAGTCTCGGTCGGGCGTAGTGCATTGATCGCGACTACAACGCGAGCAACTAGGCAGGTTCCGCTACCACGAACCGTCAGCGGCTCGGCCCGGAATCCCGGTCCGGCCCGTGGGGCCGTATCCTTTCCAGCAGTTGCCTCGTCATCTCCACCTGCTCCCTGGCCCTGCGCCGTAGGTCCCGGAGTATCCGGTCAAGTCCGTCACCCGCGCGCTCAGCCGCTCGACTTGCCGCTGCAAGGCTTCGACCTGTTCTCGCAACGCTTCGATCTGTCCGGATTGCCGCCGCTGTTCCGTTTCGTACTGCCCGGACAACCTTTCCAATGCGGCCGTCAGCCGCCGCTCCAAATCGGTCACGCAGCTCCCTCCTCACTCCCTCGACAGCTTCAAGTAGGGCCGTCCGTCCAGGGTGAAGGCCGGACGGACCGTCGTCCCGGCGGGCAGCGACACGTACCGGTCCCCGCTGCTCTCCAGCAACTCGACGCCCCACGTCGTCTCCTCGATCTCGGCCAGCGTCGCGCGCGCCCACCCGGTCCGCGTGTCCAGCTCGTCCAACGTCTCGATCCGGTCCTGGATGCTCCTCGACAGCCAGTGCATCGTCCCCAAGCTTCCGAAGCAGATACCCAGGAAGAGGCTCATGCCGACCACCAGCGGCCGGAGCCAAGCCTTCATCAGCAACTCGCGCATCTTCCCGGTCGCCTCGACCGTATCGGCCTCGATGGAACGCAGCGCGCCGCTTGCGACGGCGCTCAAGCTCTCGCCGAGCCGCGCGAGCTCGCGCGCGGCTTCGTCCTCGATCCGCCTCCGGTCGGCCTCCAGCCTGCTCCTCAGCCGGGAGGTCAAGTCGCCCGGGCTCGAAGTCTCGTTCATACAGTTCTCCTTTCAGCCGCCACCGCTTCCCGCTGTCGGGATCGCGGGCGGTGATGTAGTCCTTGCCTTGGCGCGGCACCTCCAGTCCCACATCCTCCAGCGCGGAGACCACGTCGGCTCGGTCCTTGACCGCGCCGTGCTCGACGCGCTGCACGAGGTAGTCGCGGATCAGGGTGCGCGGATCCGCCTCGTGTTCGAGCCCGGCCCGCAGCCTTGACGCCTCGATGTAGGCGACGTGGCCCGGACGCTGCGCCCTTGCCCGCGCCGGGTCGTCGGGACGGCTCCAGCCGTGCTCGTGGTTGAAGGCGTCGCGCAGCGGATCGAAGGTCCGCTGCCAACCGGGCGGGGCAATGTTGAGGCTGCGGCCCGTCTGGAGGTCGCACTGCGCGGCCAGAATGTGCGCATGGACTCCGCCTCCGCTCTCCCGGTGGAGGACCGCCGTCCACGCGTAGCGATCCGGCTCCAGCCCCGCCCACGCCGTCTTCTCGAACTCGTCGAGGACGGCTTCGATCTGTTCGTCGGTGGGCCGGTCCTCCGGCGCCCACGCGATCACCGCTGACGTATACTTGCGCTCGAAGTCGAGCGAGTCGGCCACGGCGGCCACCATGTCCGGGTTCCCGCGCCACACTTCGACGCCCTCGCGCTCCCGTCCCTCGGCGTCCAACTCGCCGACGAGATACTTGGCCGCCGCCTTGGCCGAGCCCTTCCCGTGGGACAGGAACCTAACGAGCATCGTCGGTCTCCCCGCCGATGCGGGCGACACGGAGCAGCGAGCGCTCGAACGACACGATGTGGGCGATCACGGAGACGGCCTCGGCCGCCGTCCTGTGGGTGTTCACCCAGCGGACAAGCTGGTTCAGGTTGTTCCCGATGCGCGCGATCTGGCGCGTGCGCTCGCGCTCGACGGACCGCGCCGCCGCGGTCCACGTATGCGTCCGCGCCATCGCCTCGCGAAGCAGCGCGGAGGGGGACACGCCCGCCGCGGCCGCCTTCTCCCGCCAGGCGGCGTGCTCGGCGGGCGTGACGCGCGCGGCGACCATCACGGTGCGATGCTCATCAGCAGCCATGAGCGCACCGGCGACGGGGTTCGGGGGCGTCGCCCCCGCGCGCCCGCCGCTCCGTCGGCGGCGCGACAGTCCGGGGGTCTAAGGGGGCCGGAACGCCCCCTTGCCAGCCCGCCGTGTTCAACACGGCGTGTGCTGGCTGCCCGACCAAAGACGCGCCCGACAAGCTGTTCCCCGGTCGCCGCGAAGCGCGCCGCATCACCGCACCGGGCGCGCTTCCGCCGACCGCGAACCGGCCTCGGGAATCCGGTGCGCGGCCTCGCCGCGCTCACCGGTCCGGTCGTCGTCGAACCGGCTCTCGGCGATCCGCTCGGCGACCCACTCCTCGATCTCGGCCTCGATCCATCCCACGGCGCGCCTGCCCAAGGCGACCGGCCGGGGGAAGCACCCCGCAGCCAACCGGACATAGATCGTGCTCCGCGACAGGCCCGTGCGTTCCATCACCTCGGGCAGCCGCAGGAAGCGGGTCGGAGGGTTCGTTCTCTCGTTCCTCGGGTTCTCGGCCATCGTCCTGCTCCTCCTCGTTGTGCTCTGCTTGCTGGTCGGTCGTCGGTGTCACGGCCTTCCCGGGGATCGCGTCCACCGCCCGATGCTCCGTCCTGCTCCGCGATGAACGCGAGAATCCGGTCCGCCGTCCCGAGCGACGGCGAGCGACCGCGCCCGATCTGGCGCATCAGGTTCGGGCCGTCCATCGCCCTATTGCCGACCGCCGCCGGGCTCAGCCTCGAACATCCGAGAAACGCGCTGACCCGCGATCTTGACTGGTCCTTCCCGCATCTCCATGTCCGAACGCTGAACGACCATTCGGGGCGATGTCAACAGTCGGAAAACTCCTACTTTTCCACAGCGTTCCACAGCGTTCCGACGCCGTCCACGACCTGTTTGCGGTCGCTGCCAGTGGCGCGGCGAGACTCCCCCCTTGGTGAATTGCGGAGTGATCGTCCAGTGGCATGGAAGCCGGTCCGATGAGGCCCGGTCTGACTGGTTTTGCTGCCAGCTGGATCCAGCGGCTCATCGCGGCGGGGTCAGGAAGTCGGATCCTGATACTCCTGTCCGATCCGGATCCCCGGGACATGGACAAGACAGGCACGGGCCGCGCCGTCGGCCAAGCCGCCGGACTCGGCGATCCACGACCGGGTGCTCGACCGGAATCCGTACCGCGACCAGGTCCACCCCGGCGATTTTGGAGCGCCCGGTCCGCTTTTTGGCCCTACCCTTACCCCTCGGAGACCCGAGATCGTCGGTCCTGCGCGATTCTAAGGCCCGTATATTTCCCGAAAGGTGCGCGAAACGTGCGGAAACGGCCCCCCGAGGCCGTCGAAGAAGCTGCGGCAGGTCGGCGGTCTATCCCTGCGTGACGTAGCTACTCCACGCCCGCATGACCTCGGCACGGCGCTCCAGCAGGTCGGAGCGCTGATACGCCTGTACGACTCGGCTCTTGGGAACGTGGGCGAGGCAGGCCTCCGCGACCTCGGCCGGGACGCCCGTCTCGGCCATCCACGACCGCGCGCTCGACCGGAAGCCGTGAAGCGTCGAGTCCACCCCGGCGATCTGGAGCAACCGCGACACCGTCTTCGGCGCAAGCGTCCTGCCCGTCCGCGACGGGAACACCAAGGGCGACATATCCGACAGCTTGCGCGCCTTCCTCAACACGTGCAAAGCGCCGGTGCTGAGCGGAACGGCAAACTCGCGGCCAGCCTTCATCCTCTCGGCCGGGATCGTCCACCTCGCCGCGTCCATGTCGATCTCATCCCAAAGTGCGCCCCGGGCCTCGCCCGGACGCACGGCGGTGAGCACGATCAGTTCAACACACAACGCGGCCGGACTCCCGTCCCCCACGCGGCGGATGGACCGGAGCGCCGCCGCAATCTCGCGATGCGGCAGGGCGCGGTGATGGCCCGCCGCGCCGCCGTTCGGCTTCGGCAGCGCCGCCACGGCCCTGTCCACCGGGTTGTCCCGGCGGTAGTTGCGGCCGATGCTCCACCGGAACACGGCCCCGATCCGGTGCTTGGCCTTCCGGGCGGCGGTGGGCATCGAGTTCCAGATCGGGCCGAGGCACGCCAGCACGTCCGCGCTCGTGATCCGGTCCACCCGCTTGTCGAGAATCGCGGTGGCGTGGAGGCGGAACGTGGACTCCCACTGCTGGGGCAGCGGGCTCCCGGCCTTCCACGAATCGCGGTGAAGTTCGATGGTCCGCCGCGCGGCCTCGGCGAACGTCGGGACGCCGCGCCCGCGCGGGTCCTGTCCCCGGAGAACCCTCCGGCTGTTGTCCAGCGCCTTTTCCCGGGCATCGGCGAGTGTGACCTCGGGATACGGGCCAAGTCCGATCGACGTGAGCCGCCCGTCGATCCTCACCCGCTGCCGCCACGTCTTGGTGACCCTCTCGTTGGCCGTCCGGTACACCCGGAGGCTCAGCCCACGCCCGCCTCGTCCGTCGCCGTAGACGCCGGGCCGGTTGACCGTCCGAACGAAGGCGGCGGTGAGCGTCTTGGGTCGCTTGGTCATGCGGGTTCCTTCCGTAGTTGTGTATCACATGCCAAATCACTTCTTAGGGAAGAATACACGGGATGTCAGCGGACGGCAAGGGACGATGCAACTCGGATGTAGTCTTAGAAGTATCTGTCTAATAACGTGTTATGGATGACATGATGTACTCTGCTGGACTGCACGGGACACGAGCTATCTAGTTCCGCCCGAACTCGGCGACTTGGCGAGCCTGGCGTACCTCCATCTTTCCGGCAACGGCTTCTCCGGTTCGATTCCGCCTGCACTGGGCAGCCTTGAGAATCTGAGGCGGCTTAGCCTCGCCTCCAACGATCTTGCCGGTCCGGTGCCTCCCCAGGTGGGGCGGCTGTCGAGGCTGCAGGAGCTGGATCTCAGCAACAACCAGGCCATGGCCGGAGCGCTTCCGGCGGATCTGACCGCTCTCTCCCGGATCGAGACCATCCATGCGGGAGGCACCGGCCTTTGCGCTCCGAGGGACTCCACCTTCGAGGCCTGGCTGTCCGGCATCCGGGAGCGCTGGATCGCGCGCTGCGTCGACGTGGCCTCCGCAGACGCCTACTTGACGCAAGCGGTGCAGTCACGCGAGTTCCCGGTGCCGCTCGTCGCGGGCGACAGGGCGCTGTTGCGCGTGTTTACGACCGCTGTCGGCGCCACCGGCTCGGGCATCCCCGATGTCAGAGCCCGATTCTACCGCGACGGTTGGGAGACGCACGCCGTGACCATCCCGGGCACGTCGGCTCCGATCCCGACGCGGGTGACCGAAGGTGAGCTGGCCGCGTCGGCCAACGTCGAGATTCCAGGTCATGTGATTCAGCCGGGGGTCGAGCTGGTGATCGACGTCGATCCCAACGGCACGCTGGATCCGGGCCTCGGTGTCGCGAGGCGGATACCGGAGACGGGCCGGCTGGCTGTAGACGTCGAAACCATGCCGCTCCTCGACCTGACGGTGATTCCGTTCGTGTGGAGCGAGACTCAGGATTCGTCGATCGTGGACCTGGTGAGCGCGATGGCCGCAGACCCCGAGAACCATGCCATGCTAGAGGAAACACGCACGCTGCTACCGGTCGGCGATCTGGCGGTGACGGCACACCCACCGGTGGTGAGTTCGAGCAACAGCGCGTTCGATCTGCTCGCCCAGACCGAGGCGATCAGGGTTATCGAAGGCGGCAACGGCCATTACAAGGGGATGATGACCCCCCCAGTGACGGGAGCCGGCGGAGTGGCAAAACGCCCTGGCAGATCGAGCTTCTCGCAACCCTATCCCGATGTCATCGCGCACGAGTTGGGTCACAACTTCAATCTGCGGCACGCGCCGTGCGGCCGACCGAGCGGCGTCGACCCCTGGTACCCCTATCCGGACGGAACCATCGGGGCGTGGGGCTTCGATTTCCAGGAGGGTGGCCGGCTGATGCCGCCGTCCACGCCAGACCTCATGTCCTACTGCGGGCCACCCGACGGGAGCAGCGACTACCATTTCATCAAGGCGCTTCGGTTCCGCCTCGTGGACGAGGGCGGTGGTGCCGCAACGCCTGCCACGACGAGGTCGCTGCTTGTATGGGGCGGCGTGGACGCGGAAAACGCTCCCTTCCTGGAACCCGCGTTCGTGGTCGACGCCCCGCCCGTGGTGCCACAGTCCGATGGCGACTACGAGCTTACGGGCTGGGCTGCGGATGGCGGTGCGCTGTTCTCGCTCAGCTTCGCCATGCCCGTGGTGGCCGACGGAGCGGGAGAGGGAAGTTTCGTCTTCGCGCTCCCCGTCCAACCCGCCTGGGCGGACAACCTGGCGAGCATCACACTGTCCGGCCCGGAAGGATCCGCCACCCTCGACGGGAGCACGGATCGTCCGATGGCCATTCTGCGCAATCTCCGAACCGGGCAGGTGCGTGGATTCCTGTGGGATCCGGCTCCACCGATCCAGGCCGCCGCGGACGCGGTGGGAGGTGCCGCCGGGCAGGGGACGGAAATGCTGTTCAGCCGGGGGATACCAGGTGCGATTGCGTGGCGGCGGTGAGTTCCGGGTCGTCGCCCAGCTTGCGGCGGAAAATGTCCGTAGGCCTAACCTGGATCGTCACCGAGCCGACCGCGGATGTAGCCCTCAAGGTGAGCGACATCCTCACGCACCTGAGCGAGGCCCTCACGAACCCGGGTGATCGCTTCAGCGTTTCTGGAGATCGCTTCAGCGTTGCGGGCGATCGCTTCAGCGTTTGCGAAGATCAGTTCAGCGTTGCGGTCGATCCGGTCTCCCAAGCGAGTTTCCATCGCACTCATGTCGGATCGGATGAAGCCGTAGAAGCCGCCAAGCGCCGCCAGCAGCACAATGAACTGTCCCCAGTCCTTCATCCATGCGGATCCGGCGGCTGCTCTGGCTGTATCGGAATCGATCATCGGCCGTGTCTCCGGTGCGTTCCCCCAATCTGGCGCGCAACGCCCGGAACCGCCACGGAACGGGGCCGGTAACGCGCCGCCCGTGAATCTCGCCGTTGCAACCGGGCGAGACCATGGCGAAATGAGTCAGCCAGACGCCCATTCGGCGATGACGTCCCGCCGCGGCTACTCCGAACTGGCGAAATGCGCGCCGATCGCGTCGACCGCGGCCTGGACAACGCCGAGTTGTTTCCGGACATCGGTGTGCAGTCCTTCGACCCTCTGGTCGAGCCGCTCCTCCAGCCCTTCGAGCGAGTATCGAAGCTGCTTGAACTTGGCCGACACCGTGTCGACGCTGCTCACGAACTCGACGCCCCTTTTCTCGGCGTGTGCCTCCACGTCGTCGATCCGCGTGGCGAGCTTCGATTCCACCGCGGAGATCCTTGCGCTCATCTGATCGAACCCGGCGATGACGCGACGCTCGAGCTTGGCCAGCGCGACACCGAGTTCCTGAAGCGCGAAACTGTCTTTCATCGTCTATCTGCTCTCTTCGCCTTCGTATGCGATTTGCCCGCCGCGAGCGGGTTCGTCCGTGAAGGAGAACCACGGTACCCGGATGGGTCAACCCATGGCGCCGCTCCTGGGGTCCATCCCCCGCGCCAGCGTTCGCCGATTGTCGAACGCCTTGGCCCTGGCCTCCCTCAACGTCACCAGCGGGTACGCCCCCAGACCCAGGTTCACGGCCCTGCCGTTGATGTAGAGGCGTTGCGCCCACGTCTTGCTCGTCCGCCCGGTCGACGTGGGCTTGACCAGCAGCGACAGCCCGTAGCCTCCACGTCCGTCGCCGTATCGGCCCGGGCGCCGGACTGACTTGACGAAGCTCGCGTTGAGCGTCGTCGGTCGCTCGATCCTGGTATCCTGTCGGTCGTCGTGTCCTGGGATTCGCACAGCCCAGCCCCTACGGCAACCTGATTCTTCCGCGGACACCCACCGAGTGCTGTGCCCCGCCGAGGCCGCTCTCGCGCCGCGTGCCTTCGAGGCGCAGCCCGACCCCTGACCCGAGTTCGTAGCGCACGCCGCTGCTGAAGGCTCGCGTTCCACCCTGGCCCACGTAGAAGCCGCTGTAGGGCGTGCCGTGGAAGCCGGCAATGCCGTACGCGATTTCGCCGTCCACGTTGGGCGCCATGCCCAGGTCGTAGCCGCCCACCGCGTCGTGCACCCCGCGCTCCCAGAGCTGATTCACTCCGCTCAGGTGGTTGCCATAGGAGGGTGCCACCCGGATCGAGAGCCCCTGGCCGCGGGTCGCCGGGTCGAACATGAGCGTACCGCCCATGCCCCATTCCTCGTAGCCTTGGCGCGCCGAGATCACGAAACGGCCGCGGCCCTCGGCGGTCACTCCCAGCCCCGGGTTAGTGTAGCGGAGCCCGCCGCCGACCTCCGCGCTGGTGCCGTTTATGCCGTTGCCGTCGCTGTTGTCGTAGCGCATCCCGCCCTCGAGCAGGACCGCGATCTCATTCCCGGCGCCGGTGCGGAAGCCCTGCGTCAACTCCAGCGCGAGCTTGCCGCGCTGCATCTCGATCGTCACTTCCTCGATCTGCCCGCTGCCGTCGACCGTGACCTGGCCGTACCAGCCCTCGGCCTTGAGGCGCACGCCGCCCGCGTCGCGCGTGAGCAGCTTGTAGCTCGCGCCCCCCGCCCCCGTCAACAGGCTCGCGGGGGTGGTGCGGAATCCTTCGCGTTCGTCATCGACGTCGATGTCGCCCCGGCCGAGTCCGGCCGAGCCCCACACCGAGGCGCCGCCCCCGCCGGAGAACCAGGCCATGTAAGGATTCACGCTGCTCATGGTGGCGCCGTAGGTGCCCTTCACCGGGCTGGCGCCGGTCTTGTCGGTGAAGTCGAAGCTACCGGAGTTGTACGAGCCTGCGACACCCACCAGGAGGTCCGACCCCACGCGCGTGTCGATGCCGGCGTGGGCGCTCACCATGTTGCCCTTCCAGTCGAGGGCGCTCTGGCCGGGTTCGCCGAGGTAGTGGTACTCGCCCGCGCCCCAGCCCGCCAATTGCGTGCCCGTGACGGACTGCTGCTGCGCGTCGGAGGCGCCCAGGGGCATCGTGAAGGAAGTGCCGCTGAAGAGGGCGGCGAGGCCGGCCTGGTCGCCTTGGGCGAGGCCGATCCCGCCGGCGCCCGGCGACGACAGGCTCGCGGCCATCGAAGAGAGCCCGTTGGTCTCCACGCGCCGCTCCATCCCCATCCCGCTGGCCACCGCGTCGACGCGGCGGGCGATCGCCGACACGGTGCTCGAGGTCATCGCGGCCGCCACGTGCGGCAGGACGCGGGTGTTGAGTCGACCCGCTCGCCCGACGGGGTCGTCGGTCGCGGCCGAAGCGGTATCCGACGGCGCCCCGGGGCCCACCCGGTTGATCGCCGAGACGCGGTAGTGGCGCGTGCTCCCCGGCATCAGGCCGGTGTGCTGGAACGCGGTGGCCCTGGACTGGGTGTTGGTCCTCAGATCCGTCCACGCGGTGCCGTTCTCCGAGACCTCGATGCGGTAGCCGGTGACGGGGGCGCCGCCATCGTAGGCGGGCGCGAGCCAGAACAGGTCGATCTGGGTGGACGTGACCGCCGTAGCCTGCAGCCCGGTGGGCGCGTCGGGCACGGTCGCGTCGGTAATGGCGCTCGCCACCCGCGATGCCCGGCTCATGCCGATCCGGTTGATCGCCGAGACGCGGTAGTGGCGCCTGGTGGCCGGCTCCAGCCCCGTGTGCACGTAGGTCGTGCGCGTGTTGTGCGAGTTGGCCACCAAGTCATTCCAGCGGGTGCCGCCGTCTTCGGACACCTCGATGCGGTAGCCGGTGATGCGCGAGCCCCCATCGCTCGTGGGCTCTCGCCAGGAGAGCTCGATCCGCGAGGTGCCGTCCGCATTCGCGTCGAGACTCCGGGGCGAGCCTGGCACGGTCGCGTCGGTCGTCGCGCGCGCGGTGTTCGAGAACGGCCCGGTGCCCGCGGTGTTGATCGCGGCGACCCGGTAGTGCCGCGTGGTCGCGGGCTGGAGGGTCACGTCGGAGGCCGTCGTCGTCTTCGAATTGGTGTTGCGGCGGATGATGATGTTCCAGTTCCTGCCCCCGTCGTCGGAGGCCTCGATCCGGTAGCCGAGGATGGGAGCGCCGCCGGTGTTGCGGGGCGCACTCCACGACAGGTCGATGCGCGCAGTGCCCACCGCCCGCGCCGTCAGCCCGACCGGTGCGCCGGGAGCCTGGGCGTACGTGCTCGTGCTCGCCTCGAACGACCACTGGCCGGTTCCAATGCGGTTGATCGCCGCCACCTGGTACCGGTAGGCGGTGGCCGGCCGGAGGCCCGTGTGCTCGAAGGTCGTCTCCCGCGGACCCGTGTTGCGCGGGATCGTGATCCAGGTTCCGTCGCTGGGGCCGCGCATCCGAATGGTGTAGCCGGTGATCCGCTCCCCGCCGTCGCTGGACGGCGCCTCCCAGGCGAGGGTGATGCTGGTGGGTCCCGTCGCCCGCGCGCGCAGGTTCCGGGGCTGGCCGGGCCGTGCGGCGTTGGTGGTGCCTCTGACCGCGCTCGAGGGGGCTCCCTGCCCCTGGGCATTGAGCGCGCGCACCCGATAGTACCGGGTCGTGTTGGGGGCGAGACCGGTGTCGATGTAGGTGGTGGCCGTGCCGGTGGGGCCGGGCACGAGGAATCTCCAGTCCGAGCTATTGGGGGAACGCCACTCTATGCGGTTGCCGGTGATGGGGCTCCCGCCGGTGTTGGACGGAGGCCTCCACGTGAGTTGCAGCTCGGTGCTTCCCCTGAGGCCGTTGGGGTTCACCCTCAGGCTCGTGGGCACGCCCGGAACGGTGAGATCATCGGTGGTCGCGTGGGCGACGTTCGACCAGGCGCTCGGGCCGGCCCCGCTGATCGCCCTGACCCGGTAGTAGCGGGTCGTGTTCGCCTCGAGGCCGAGGCCCGTGTCCTGGTAGGTGGTGCGCGTGTTGCCCGTGTCGTCCTCGAGATCCCTCCATCTGCCGGTTCCCGTGGGCGACCACTGGATCGAGTAACCGGTCACCGGAGACGTTCCGCTGGACGACGGCCGCGTCCAACGCAACTCGATCACCGATATCCCTCGGGCCTGGGCCGTCAATCGCCCGGGCGCGTTCGGCACGTCCAGCTCGGTGGTGGCGTCATTGACGTTCGAGGGGTCTCCCGTGGCAAAAGAGTTGATCGCCGAGACCCGGTAGTAGTAGGTCGTGTTCGGCGAGAGGCCCGTGTCCTGGTAGGTGGTGCGCGTGTTGCCTGTGTCGTCCTCGAGATCCCTCCATCCGCCGGTTCGCGTGCTTGAACGCTCGATCCGATACCCGATGATCGCGCTGCTGCCGCCACTCCCCGGGGGGCTCCAGCTCAGGTCGATCGCCGAGGAACTGACGGCGGTCGCGGTCAGCGCACGAGGCGGCCCCGGCGGCGTGCCCGCTGACGTGGCGGCGCTCACCGCGGACGTCCAGGGCCCGAAGCCGATGGCGTTCTCCGCCCTGACCCGGTAGTGGCGGGTGGCGCCCGCCGCGAGACCCGGGTGCCGGTGGCTGGTCTGATTCGTGGTCACCAGAAAGCGCCAGGAGCTGCCGCCGTCCGCGGACACCTGGATGTCGTAGCCCGTGATCGCGCTCCCACCGGTCGAGGACGGCTCGTTCCAGTCGAGGGCGATGACGGTGGGCCCGGCGGCGGCCGCCATCAGGTTGCCGGGCACGCCCGGCGCCGTGGCCGGCGGCGTAGTGGCGCTCGTCGAATTCGACCAACCCCCAAGACCCCCAGGACCGGCGGCGTTCCTCGCCCTGACCCGGTAGTGGAGGGTCAGGTTCGGCGCGAGACCCGTATGATGGTAAATGGGCGTGGTCGAGCGCCAGGTCAACAACGTTGGGCTCCCGGTGCGGCCGACCGCCGTCACTTCGATTTCGTAGCCCGTGATCGCGCTCCCGCCGGTCGGGGTCGGGGGAGGGGTCCAGTGGAGGATGATGGTGGTGGGATTGGAGGGGACCGCCCTCAGGTTCGTCGGCGGATCGGGTGGGGTCTGAACCGGAGCCGCGACGGCGGCCGCGGCGGACGGCACCCACCACGCCGCCGCGGCGGCGACCATGAGGATGCGGGCTGGTGGACCAAGCTTGTTCCGAATCATCCTGGCCGTCTCCTTGCGCGGCGGAAGGGATCCGCGCGCGTGCGTGTGTGAGTCCGTCTCAATGGGTTGGAAAGCCTTCGCCGTCCTCCGTGGACCCGTCATCGCCGCCACGCCGCCGCGTCCGGCACCCCGAGGCTGAGCAGCGTCTCGAGCTCCGGCACCTCGGTCCACTCCGCCGCCTCCATGGCGGCCCGGACCGGGAGCGGCGTGTCGCGAAGGATGGCCCGCACCCGGCCGGTGCGCCGGTCGCGCAGGATGGCCGTCGGGCGGGCGGCGCCGGCGCCCAGGACGAACGACCCGCCGGGGCCGTCGAGGACGGCGGCGGCGAGTTCGCCCTCCCAACTGGGCTCCGCCGGCAGGATGAACGCGAAGCCGGAGCCGCCGTCGCCGTCGGCCGTCCGGGGCATCGCGAAGCGGAGCGAGAAGAGTTCCGATCCCCGGCGCGTCCGGCCCGTCAGCGTGTACGCGCCGGCCGAGTCCGGGAGCGCTGGCGGCGCGTTGACGACGAAGACCGGGTTCAGGAACGGCGCGCCGTCGCCGTTGGCGCCGCCCCACAGCAGAAGCGACCTCACGGAGGCGGAGGCGACCGTATCCACCGCCACGCGCGCCTCGAACAGCCGGTAGCGGAGCGCATTGGCGAAGTGGTAATCGCTGATCCCGTCGGGGGGGCCGCAGTACGACATCACGTCCGGGGTCATGGGACGCACCAGTTCGCCGCGCGCGAAGTCGTAGCCCCAGACCCCGATCGATCCGTTCGGGTGGGGGAACGACGGGTCCGGGTCGCCCGCGCCGCCGCACGGCGCGTGATGGAGACCCAGGTTGTGGCCAAGTTCGTGCGCGATGGTGCCCGAGCGGGGGATCGAGAAGCTCGCCCGGCCGGCGAGGAACGCCACCCCGGCGGGCCCCGTCACCGGGCCCGCCATCGTGCCCAGATAGTGGCCGCCCCCGCCCTCCATCGCGCGGATCGCCTCGGTCTCTTCGAGCAGGCGGCGAGCGTCGATGCTCGAACTCAGCACGGGTTCGTGCGCCGTCACCGCGAGCGTCCCAACCGGGAGCAGCGCACGCGCGTCCGCGAGCAGTTCGTCGCCCTCCGGGTCCGCCGCCATCCCCCGGACCGCGTCCAGGATCGAGGAGTCCGGCGCTTGCGCCCAGAGGAACGGAACGACCGTCAGCTCGAGCGGCGGCAGGGCCCGCACGTCGACCGCCAGCCGCCCGGTCGCGGGAATCCGCCGCGCGACGCCCAGCGCGGGGTCGAGCGTCCCGTCCGGGTCGATCTCGACGACCATCTCGAGACCGGGCCGTACGATGCTTCCCGGAATCTCGGCGCTGGCCGACGTGGCGAGCGAGCCCTCGTCGATCCGTTCCGGGATCGGCCCGGACCCGCCGGGGATGCACGCCGCGAACGTCTCCCGGCCATCGACGAGGAATCGGGCCCGGACCGCCGGAACGCCGACGCCCGCGGCCCGCGCCGCTGTCGGGAACACGCGCAGCAGCGCCGGCTCGCCCGCGACCAGCGGGACCGGGAACGCGCGCGACTGCACCGCCTGCACAAGGTACGCCGCCGGCGCCTCCCGCTCGGCGCAGGGCACGACGCGGCGCGTGTGGACCCCGTCGAGCCAGGCCGCGAACGCGGGGTCCGCGGGCGCGCACAAGTCCGTGCCCCCGGCCAGGAGCCGCTCGAGCCGGCCGAGCGACGTCAATTCGGCGGGAAGCGGGCCCGCCATCCGGGGGTTGCCCGTGAGCCCCAGCCCGCGTAGGCTCGCGAGGCCGCCGAGTTCGGGCGGCACCGGGCCCGACAGGTCGTTGTTCTCGACCCGTAACTCCTCCAGCGCCGGGAGCCCGCCGAGTTCGGGTGGGATTGGGTCGGAGAGGCCGTTGCCGTCGAGCGCCAGGTGCGCGAGGCCGGACAGGTCGCCGAACTCCGGCGGAATCGCGCCCGTGAGGCCGTTGTCGCTCAGCCGCAGGTATTCCAGGTGCGCCAGGTCGCCGAGCTCCGGCGGCAGCCGGCCCGCCAGCCCGTTGTCCCAAAGCCGCAGTTCGACAACCCTGCCCTGGTCGTTCACCTCGACTCCGCGCCACTCCTCGAGCGGCGCGTCGGTGAGCCAGTTCCCAGAGTCGATCCAGTCGCGCCCGCCCGTCGCGGCGTGGAGCATCTCGAGGATCTCCCGGTCCGTGGCGGGCGCGCACTCCGTCTCGGTGTCCCGCAGCACGGCGATGGCGCCCAGCCATGCCTGGAACACGTCGTCCGCCGGGGCGCACAGCTCCGTGCCAGCGTAATCCAGCTCGCCCAGCGACAGGTCGAGCAAGGTGCGCGGCATCCGCCCGGAGAGGGCGTTGTTGCCGACGAGCAGCGCTGTCATCGCCGCCAGGTCGCCCAGACCCGCCGGAAGCCGCCCCACGAGTCCGTTGCCTGCCAGGTCGAGGGTCGCGACGCGGCCCAGGGAGTCGGTCTCGACCCCGTGCCACCCCGCGAGCGCCACGCCGCCCAGCCAGCCTTCCGAGTCGATCCAGTCCTCGCCACCCGCCGCCGCGTGCAGCGCGGCCAGCGCCGCCCGGTCCTTTTCGTTGCAGGACGGGCCTCTCCCGAGCTCCCCGATCCCGTCCAGCCAGGCGACGAACCCGGGCGTGCCCGGCGCGCAGAGACCCGCGTTGCGCCCGAAACGGAACCGCACCAGCCCGCCGATCCTCAGGAGACTCCGCGGGAGCGCGCCCGTCAGCGCGTTCCCGTCGAGGTGCAGGAACTCCAGGCGCCCAAGACCGCCCAGCTCCGGAGGGACCGGGCCCTCGAGCCGGTTGCCGCTCAGGGACAGCCCCCTCAGGTGCGGCAGGTTTTCCAGCTCCAGAGGGATCGGACCCTCGAGCGCGTTGCCGTCGAGCCACAGCCCCTCCAGACCCGCGAGATTCCCCAGTTCCGGCGGAATCGGACCCGCCAGCGCGTTGCCGCTCAGGGACAGCTCCCTTAGACGCGTGAGGCTCCCCAGCTCCGGCGGGATCGGACCCGCCAGCGCGTTGCCGTCGAGCCACAGCTCCTCCAGACCCGCGAGATTGCCCAGTTCCGGCGGAACTGATCGCGAGTGTTCCCAAGTAATCCACCAAGGTTCATCAAATGGGCCATAACACGTTATTGGACAATGTGTTCAGTAGGATAGGCAGCGTCCGGTCGTCTCTTGCAGTCCATCGCCATCCCGTGTATTCTTCCCGGTGTAGTGCTGCAATGAGTGATACACCACAAGGAAGGAAGCACCATGACGAAGCGACCGAGAACGCTGAGCGCCGCGTTCGTACGAACGGTCAACCGGCCCGGTGTCTACGGCGACGGGCGGGGCGGGCGCGGGCTGAGCCTTCGGGTTCACCGGACACTGGATGGCCGGATCACCAAGACATGGCGGCAGCGCGTCAGGATCGAGGGGCGGCTCACCTCGATCGGACTCGGGCCGTATCCCGAGGTGACGCTCGCCGAGGCCCGCCAGAAGGCGCTGGACAACAGCCGGGGCGTTCTCTTGGGCCAGGACCCGCGCGGACGCGGCGTCCCGACCTTCGCCGAGGCCGCCGAGCGGACCATCGAGCTTCACCGCGAGGCGTGGAAGGAGGGGAGCCCGCTTCCCGAGCAGTGGGAGTCCACCTTCCGCCTCCATGCCGCCCCGCTCCTCGACAAGCGGGTGGACCGGATCGAGAGCGCGGACGTGCTGCGCTGCCTGTCGCCGATCTGGAACTCGAAGCCCGCCGCCGCGCGGAAGGCCCGGCACCGGATCGCCGCCGTGTTCCGCTGGTGTATCGGTCGGAACTACCGCCCGGACAACCCGGTCGACCGGGCGGTCGAAGCGTTGC
>JAPPMM010000057.1 GCA_028819075.1 Gammaproteobacteria bacterium | reverse complement strand
AGGCCGTTTCGGAGGCCGTCCCAAGGCTGGCTCGACGCACGCTAACGTCGTTGAGCCAGCCCACCCGCTGGGGCCACGCTTCGCGCGTCCCCGAGCGGGGCTGGCGAGGGGGCCGTGCCCCCTTCGACCCCCAGCGTTCCGATCCGATTTCTGAGCATCGGACCGGAGTGAATGTAGCCGCCGTCCGAACCGCCGCGAACCCGCGCGACGTGGTATCTTCCTTGAGAATTGCCGGACGGCAGAGGCATGGCCGAAGCGTTGGGAAGATACGATGGCCGGACCGAACAAGAAGCTGGTTGCCGCCGTGGAGGCGTACTTCGCCGATCTTCGGCGCGTGCGCGCATCGGGCGGCGCGACGGCGGAGCGCTCGTACTATCCGGCGCTGGAGGGCTTGTTGCGCGCGGTCGGAGCCACGCTCAAGCCCAAGGTGTTCTGCGTTCAGGAACTGGCCGATCAGGGAGCCGGGCATCCCGACCTTGCCCTGTACACGGCGAGGCAGGTTCAGAAGGGCCGACCGAGGCCGGAGCAGGTTCCCGAGCGTGGCGTCGTCGAGGTCAAGGGCGTTGGCGACGATGCGTGGTTGACGGCGGGGTCCGGGCAGGTAAGCCGCTATTGGGGCCGTTACCGTCTGGTGCTCGTCACGAATCTACGGAACTTCGTCTTGGTGGGCGCGGACGCGGAGGGCAGCCCCGCCAAGCTCGAAACCTTCACGCTGGCCGAAGATGCCGAGGACTTCTGGCGCAACGTGGAGACACCCCGCGCCTTCGCCCGCGAGGTTGGCGCGGGTCTCGGTGAGTATCTCGCTCGGGTGCTCTCGCACCGGGCCGCCCTGGCCGAGCCGAAGGACTTGGCGTGGCTGCTGGCTTCCTACGCTCGCGACGGCTTGGCCCGAGTCGAGGCGGCGGGGAACGTTTCGTCCCTGCTGGCCGTCCGCTCGGCGATGGAGGATGCGCTCGGCATTCGCTTCGAGGGCGAGCGCGGGGAGCGGTTCTTCCGCTCAACCCTGATCCAGACTCTGTTCTACGGCATCTTCTCCGCATGGGTGCTGTGGTCCCGCCATGAGCAGAAGAAGAACGGACCGCTGTTCGAGGACCATTACAGTCCGCGTCGATTCCGTTGGCGCGAGGAGGTCTGGCACCTGCGGGCTCCGGTGCTGCGAGCCTTGTTCATGCAGTTGGCCGATCCGGGACGGTTGAAGCCACTTGGGCTGGTGGAAGTGCTGGACTGGACATCGGCCGCGCTCGACCGGGTGGACCGGACGGCATTCTTCTCGCGGTTCAACGAGGGCGAGGCGGTGCCCTACTTCTACGAGCCGTTCCTCGAAGCGTTCGACCCGGCGCTCCGCAAACAGTTGGGTGTGTGGTACACGCCGACCGAGGTGGTCCGCTACATGGTGGCCCGCGTGGACAAGGCGCTGAAGGACGATCTCGGGATACCGACCGGCCTCGCGGCCGAGAACGTCTATGTGTTGGACCCGTGCTGCGGAACAGGGGCCTATCTGGCGGAGGTGCTTCGCCGGATCGCAGGCAATCTCGGCGAGCATGGCCTCGGGGCGCTCGCTGGCGCGGCGGTCAGGAAGGCGGCAACCGAGCGGGTGTTCGGGTTCGAGATCATGCCCGCGCCGTTCGTGGTCGCACACTTGCAGGTCGGCCTCACGATGCAGAATCTGGGCGCGCCGCTGGCGGAGGACGGATCGGAGCGCGCCGGGGTGTTTCTCACCAACGCGCTGACCGGCTGGGAGCCGCGCACGACCAAGCCCTTGCCGTTCCCGGAACTTGAGGAGGAGCGCGACCTCGCCGAATCGGTGAAGCAGGACATCCCGATCCTCGTGATCCTCGGCAATCCGCCCTACAACGGGTTCGCGGGCATGGCGGTGGACGAGGAACGCGAACTTTCCGAAGCCTACCGCACGACGAAGGAGGTACGGAAGCCGGAGGGCCAAGGCCTGAACGATCTCTACGTCCGGTTCTTCCGAATGGCTGAGCGGCGCATCGCCGAGAAGACCGGCCAAGGCGTGGTCTGCTTCATCTCGAAATACTCGTGGCTCGACGGGCTGTCCTTCACCGGGATGCGGGAGCGCTACCTCGAAGCGTTCGACGCGATCCGGATCGACTGCCTGAACGGCGACAAGTACAAGACGGGCAAGGTCGCGCCGGACGGCTCGCCGGACCCGAGCATCTTTTCCACAGAAGGCGATCCGGTCGGCATCCAAGTGGGTACTGCCATCGCCACGCTGGTGCGCAAGGTGGACCACGAACCCGCCGAAGGGGTCGGGTTCCGGCACTTGTGGGGACAGGCCAAGCCAGCGGAGTTGACCGCCACGGCCGACGAGGAACCGGACGTGCTGTACTCCGAAGTCGCACCGCTGCTGCCGCTGGGCCTGCCGTTCGCGGAGACTGCGGTGAGTCCCGATTGGTTCGACTGGCCCGCGCTGCCCGACCTGTTCCCGGTCTCGTTTCCGGGCGTGCAAACTGGTCGTGATCAGTTCCTTGTCGACACCGACCTCGACCGCCTCCGGGCGCGTGTCGGCGACTACTTCGATCCGGCCCTGAGTCACGGGGAGATCGCGCGGCGTTATCCGAGGGTCATGAAGTCCACGGCGCGGTTCGATGCCCGAGACGTTCGCGACGCGCTGCTGAGGCGCGGCGGGCCGGACGAGTCCGGGTTCATCAGCTTCGCCTACCGGCCATTCGACACCCGTTGGCTCTACTGGGAGAAGGACACCAAGCTGCTCGACGAGAAGAGGGCCGACTACAGGCCGCACGTGTTCGAGGGGAACTGGTGGCTATCCTCCGCCCAACATCTGCGGAAGGGAGCCAGTGAACCGCAGACTTGGTTCACGCGAGACATGGGGGCTCGGCATCTGATCGAGCGCGGAGCGCTGATGTTTCCGGCGTGGCTCCGCGAGGATGGCTTGGGAGCAGCTTCTGGGACTGACCGTCGTGCCAATCTCTCGGGGAAGGCGCAACGGTATCTCGACCGTCTGAGCCTCGGTGTCGAGGATCTGTTCCACCATGTGCTCGCCACCCTTCACGATCCGGCGTATCGAGAAGCCAACGAGGGGGCGCTGCGCATGGAATGGCCGCGCATTCCGCTGCCCGGCTGGCCGGACGGAGAATCCGAAGGAGCGGCGGAGGCACTCGCTGGATCAGCGGGTGCCGCACCGCGTGATTCACGGCGAGGAATCGTCTAAAGTAAACTGGGACTGCACGATCTGCTTCCCTTGCCGTTGGGTCGTATCAGACTCCAGCGTATCAAATTTCGTGGCAAATCGGCATAGAAGAGCGGGATTCGCCGGGACGACAACAGTGGCAGCCGGACGGGCTTTCCGTCTCAGGCCCGTACCAACGACAACCGGCACTTGGCGTGACCTCGCCGAGAGATAGACGGGAGGGCCGGGCGGTCAAGCACAACCGTGCTGAGGCCTCTCTTGCGCTCGCAGGCTGAGTGAGATGTCCTGTATTGTTGATGGTTCCTTGTCGGAGGTTGAACCGGCCAGGACGACGGTCGGGATGGAGCCACCCAATTGACTCTGTGGGGGAATCGACCCTTGAGGATTGAACACTGGAACGCGAACACGGCGTACTACCGCGAATCGGATTGCTCCGGGCTGAACGACAGCATGACGCGCGCGTACGGACGGCTGATCGCGGGGGCGGGCGCGTTCGAGACCCCCGCGCCTCTGCGGCATCGGGACGATCCGTGGCGGCTGCAAGTGCTCGCGCACGAGAACGGCCCGCGCGTCCTGCAAGCGCGCATCGTCGCCCCGGACGAACAGCCCGTCGCGGTGCTGGCGGTGGCGGAAGGCTGTGGCGACGGCCCGCGACGGGCATGGCGCGAGACGGTGGCGGCTTCCCCTTGGATGAGCGCAGAACGCGGCCCGAGCGATTTCCGCGACCACCTGCCGAACCGACCGTGGGTAATCATGGGCTTGCTACCGGCGCTGGCCGTCCACGGCGCGGCCGTGGAATGGCTGGGGGAACTTGAGCAGTGCATCGCGTGGGCCTTCCTCAAGAGCCTCCCGCCGATGGCGAGCGCCTGAAGCCGTCCGCCGAGATGTGGCGTTTGGTGCCGGCATTTCGACGAACGGCCTCCCTCCACCGGCTCGGTGAGAGCTGAGGATTTCGTAAAGCTGTGGCTCGCTGAGCGCAAGCGGACGGAAGGTCCAGGTAACGGGCTTGCCGGAGATGGCCGCGCACCCCCTCCGATCCGATATCGAGGTAGATCGTCCGCTTCGAGGTGACCCGCTCCCGTCCCGCCGGGCCGACCATCGAACACGGCGTGCTCAAGGTGACCCAGCACTCTTGGGTCGAGACGGTGGTCTAGCTCGTCAACCAAAGACGGCACCTCGCTTCAGGAGAGCGCGGTGCCGTCCAAGGTCAGGTCGAGTACCGCGTCCAAGAGGGGATGCCCGGGACCGACGAATGCCGCCACCGGTTGTCTCCGCACGGCGCCCGTCACGGGTCAGATCCGTGCCGGTATTTCGGTTGTCCAAGGTACACCTGTCATCGGACTTCGTCCCCGTGCGCCTTGTTGATGGGTCTGCCGACGAACACCTTGAGAGGCGAACCGCCTTCATCGTTGACCACCAGCGACGCGCATCCCATGACACAGCGCGACCAAATCTCCCTTCCCCGTCCACCTCCACCGACCGACTCCCGTACGCCTATGGTGCCGGCGCGCATGGTCAACGAGTGGGTATACTGTCCACGGCTGGCTTATCTGGAATGGGTGGAAGGGGAGTGGGCCGACAGCGCGGACACCGTCCGAGGGAGTCGCGCTCACACCCGCGTGGACAAGGGCGGCGGCCGTCTCCCTTCTCCCGACGCCCTCGACGGTGAAATCTCGCAGGTCCGGTCCGTTACGATGTCGTCGGAACGCCTAGGCGTGATCGCGAAGATGGATGTTCTTGATATCCGCGACGGGGTGGTCATGCCGGTGGACTTCAAGAAGGGCAAGCGCCCCCACGTTGCGACCGGTGCTTACGAGCCCGAACGCGTCCAAGTATGCCTTCAGGCCATGATTCTCGAAGACAACGGATACGGGGTCGAGCAGGGAGCGATCTGGTACGTCGGCTCCCGGGAGCGGGTGCGAGTCAACCTGGACGAGGAACTTCGCGCCAGAACGCTCGAAGCCGTTCGCGACCTGCGCGGCGCGGCGCAGACGCGGACGCGGCCAGCGCCGCTGGAGAACAGTCCCAAGTGCCCGCGATGTTCGTTGGCGGGCATCTGTTTGCCGGACGAGACCAACCTGTTCAACCGCGGCTATCCGCCCCGGCCCCTGAACCCATCGGACGATCCCGCCCTTCCGCTCTACGTCCAAACTCCACGCACGCGGCTACGCAAGAAGGGCGAGCGTCTAATCGTCGAGTCCCAGGACGAGACCGTCGAAGTGCCGATGATCGACGTGTCCCAAGTGGCATTGTTCGGGCCGGTGTCTGTAACTACCCCCGCCCTTCACGCGTTGATGCGGGCGGAGATCCCTGTGTCCTGGTTCTCGACCGGGGGATGGTTCCTCGGGCACACCATCGGGACGGGAAACGGCAACGTTGCCGTCCGCGAAGCCCAGTATAGAGCTGCGTTTAGCGAACGCCGGAGTCTGTCTTTTGCACGCGACCTAGTAAACGCCAAGGTGCGCAATTCCCGCACGATGCTCCGCCGCAACTGGCGTCCCGAACGCGGTACGGACGACAAGCAGGACGCGATGGCGGGACTCAAGCGAATCGCCCGGCGTGCGCTCCATGCGAACGATGCCCAGCAGCTACTCGGTTTCGAGGGAGAGGCGGCGGCGATCTACTTCTCCCAATTCGAGAAGATGCTGGCACCAAGCGGAGCGGAAGACTTCGACGAGTTCTCGTTCGCAACCCGCAACCGCCGTCCTCCCACCGATCCAGTGAACGCCATGCTGTCGCTCGCGTACGCGCTGCTCGCCAGAACGCTGACGACGACGATTTCCGCAACCGGTCTCGATCCTTACATGGGTCTCTATCACCGCCCGCGCCACGGTAGGCCAGCGCTTGCTCTGGACCTCATGGAGCCGTTCCGTGCAATTCTTGCGGATTCCTGTGTCATCCAAGCAGTGAACAATGGTGAGGTGAAGCCGAATGATTTCGTGTCGAACGGACCAGCGTGCTCGCTGAAACCGAAGGGTCGAAAGGCGTTGATTGCGGCTTTCGAGCGCCGACTGGACCAGGTCACCACGCATCCGCTGTTCGGATACCGTGTCTCCATGAGGCGTATGCTGGAGGTCCAAGCCAGACTGCTCGCCCGCCATTTCCAAGGCGAGATCGTGAAGTACCCGCACTATCTCCCCAGGTAGCCTGACATGGCAAAGGAACGCCTCTACCTCGTCACCTACGACATCTCGGATCCCAAACGATGGCGCCGCATCTTCAACCTGATGAAGGGATACGGACACTGGCTCCAGCTGTCGGTCTTCCAGTGCCGGTTGACGGCCCGCCGTCGCGCGGAAATGACCATCCGACTCGAAGAATGGATGAAACCGACCGAGGACCATATATTGATCTTGGACTTGGGTCCCGCAGACAAGGTCAAGCCCCGAGTGGAGAGCTTGGGAAAAAGCTATGAAGCCCCCAGGCGACAGGCCACGATCGTCTGAGCAACCCGCTGGCGGATCCGCTGGAGACATCGGAGAGAAGGGACACTCCGCCACCGAGGACGGAGAGTGGGATCGGCTGAACGGGCCGACAAGCCTTGGACCAATCGCGCATTCGGAGAACGAGACCGGACGGACCCACGATCTGGTCGCCCACCTTCGTAGCGTTTCCGAACTGGCGTGCGAGTTCGCGCGCGAGTTCGGCGGCCACCATCTGGCCAAGTATCTGGGGATGTGGCACGACCTCGGCAAGTTCCACCCGGACTGGCAGGCGTATGTCCATGCGAGTCGGGGAGCAGGAGCACCCGACCACAAGTGGGCGGGGACCCGGATGGCCGCTCACTGGGCGGGCAGCGCGGCGCTGGTGGTGCATGGTCACCACGGCGGACTGAAATCGCTGGCCCGCGTTAGGAGCTTCCTTAGCGACGAGGCGTTGCAAGAGCGCGGGTGCGAGGCGCTGGCTCTAGCACCAAGATTCATCCCCGATCTGGAGCCGTCCGAAGATCTTGGCTTGGTGCCGCATTATGCCACCAGAAGCCACATCCATCTGGAGTTCTTCCTGCGGATGGTCTTCTCGTGCCTGGTTGATGCAGACTACCTCGACACCGAAAACCACTTCAGGCCCCGGGGCTGGCAGCCGGGGGAAGCCCGTGGCGAGATCACGGCCCTGAGAGATGTTCTCGACAGCCACTGTCGGGTACGCTTCTCGGGCGCTTCAGGCACGGTCAACGAATGTCGGCGGGCGATACGCGAAGATTGCTTGAGAGCCGCAACCGGAGCTCCGGGGCGGTACAGTCTGACCGCCCCGACAGGTTCCGGGAAGACTCTCTCGGTGATGGGGTTCGCCCTTGAGCACGCCGCGCTCCGGGGCATGGACAGGGTGATCTATGCCGCTCCGTTCATCAGCGTGACCTCCCAGACGGCGGAGGAATTCCGCAGTGCTCTCGAAGGGGGTGCCGAGGCGGTTTACCCGACGGAGCGCACGGCGGAGACGCTACGTGACGCGCTAGGTGAAGGCGTGGTCTTGGAGCACCACAGCAACGCCCCTTGGCGAAGCGAGGAGGCGGCTGGGACTCCGTGGGCGCGGTGGTCGGAACTGTCGTCGGAGAACTGGGATGCCCCAGTGGTCGTGACGACGACCGTTCAGCTGCTGGAGAGCTTGTTTTCGAACAGGCCGGGTAGGTGCCGCAAGAATCATCGCATGGCTAACGCGGTGATCGTGCTCGATGAGGCCCAGTCGATTCCTCGCCATGTCACGGTCCCCTCAATCGACGCGCTGCGTTCTTTGACCGACGACTACGGATCAACGGTTGTGTTGGCCACCGCGACCCAGCCCGCGTTCGAGTCGATTCCCGGGATCGAGCGATTCGACCCAACCGAGATCGTCGACCGCGTAGAAGAGCACTTCGATACCCTGAGGAGGGTCTCCTATCGTTGGAATCACCGAGAGGAGCGGTCTTGGTCGGAAATCGCTTTCGAAATGATGGCCGCGCCGCGTGGTACGGCGCTCGGTATCGTCAACACCCGTGGCCACGCTCGCCTCCTGCTGGAAGCTCTCCGCGCCGCCCAAGCCCCCGACCCGATGCTTCTGTCCACCAGACTCTGCTCCCGGCACCGCCGCCGCGTCGAGGAAATGGTCAGACAACGCCTGAAGCGCGGGGAACCATGTCTGTTGGTGTCCACGCAGATCGTCGAAGCGGGCGTGGACTTGGATTTCCCGGCGGTGTGGCGCGAGTTCGCCCCCCTGCCCTCGGTCGTGCAGGCAGCGGGCCGGTGCAACCGCGAGGGAAACATGGAGGATCTCGGGACGGTCACGGTCTTCAGGACGCCCGATACATGGGCAGCTGCCGATGCAGTGTACGGCCCCGCCATCGGCCAGACGGAAAAGATCGTTTCCTCCCACGACTTCGCGTGCGACCGACCGGAGACAGCGATGGCTGGGTATTTCAGAGAACTCTATGGCCTGTTGGCACCGGGGAACGGACTCGACAGGTGTTCGATCCAAGATCGGCGATCAAACGGGAACTTCCCTTATGACGAAATAGCAAAGGACTTCCGCCTGATCGAGGACGATCAATTCCCCGTCGTGATCACCAACTTTGAGCGCGGAGACGAGGTGCGCGGCTGGCTACAGTATCTCGATAATATGGCGGAGGGTCCCGCCACGCCGGACCCGACCAAGGCGCGGAGGCTTCGCCGACGTCTGCAGCCCTATCTGGTCGACCTCGGGCACCGGGATTTCGAGCGTGCCCGCGCCGATGGCATGACGGGGGAACGGGGATCGGCATCGGGGTTTCCCGAGTGGACGGGGCCGTATGATGCCACGGCGGGTCTGGTCTTGGATGAGCCCAACGCCCGGAGGAGGTTGTGACGCGATGGGGTTCTCGTATAGCTTTATGGAACTATGAGCACTGTTTCGTTAAACACGGCAGTGAGGATTGAAACATGGATCTATGGAATACAAGGAACCAATCGCTCTTGGCAGGAGAACCGGCATGACGACATCGCAGAACCGCATCACAGACACCCGCCGCAGACACGATTTCGTGCTCCTCTTCGACATAACGGACGGCAACATCTCCGGCGATCCGGACGCTGGGAACCTCCCGCGCCAAGACCCTGAAACCGGTGCCGGCCTGATCACCGACGTGGCCATCAAGCGGCGGGTCCGGGACTATGCCGCCGCCGAAGGCCACGCCATCTTCGTCCAAGGCGACACTTACCTGAACGCCCACTTGGAGAGAGCATACAAGGATGAGGGACTGGAGGCACGCTCCACCTCCCGGAAGGACCGGGAAGCCGGCGGGAACCGGCTGTGCGCCACGTTCTGGGACGTGAGAACGTTCGGGGCGGTGGCGAGCACGGGCGACTACAACTGTGGGCAGATCCGCGGCCCCGTGCAGTTCACGTTTGCGCGCTCGGTCGACCCGATCAATCCGATGGTCCACACACTCACCCGCAAGGCGTTCACGACGCGGGAGAAGTTCGAGAGCACGAGCAGCGAGACCGAAATGGGCAGCAAGGCGACCATTCCCTATGGCCTCTATCGCGCCCACGGCTTCGTATCGCCCCCGTTCGCCGGGAGGACGAAGTTCAATGCCTCGGATCTGGAGCTCCTTTGGAGGGCGCTGAGAATGATGTGGGACCTCGACCGTTCGGCCGCCCGTGGCCTGATCGCGACCCGGGGACTGCACATCTTCTCCCACGAGTCCGAACTCGGCAACACGCCCGCCCACGAACTCTTCGACCGCGTTCGGGCGCGGCTGAAGGACGGCGTGGAGACTCCGCGATCATTCCGGGACTACAAGATCAAGGTCGATGGCACAGGACTCCCCACGGGCGTCTCGCTCACCAGCTTGGTGGGATAGGTCATGAGACCCCTATCGGTGCAGGTTTGGGGAGAGACGGCCTGCTTCACGCGGCCGGAGCACAAAGTCGAGCGGGTGAGCTATCCGGTGATGACTCCGTCGGCCGCCCGCGGCGTCCTAGAGGCCATCTACTGGAAGCCAGAGTTCGAGTGGGTGGTCACGGGGATCGACGTGCTCAGGCCGATACGATGGCATTCGTTTACCCGCAACGAAGTCAACCGCCGAGCCACCGGTTCCGTTGGGTTCGTCGCGAGCGCGGCCCGCACCCAGCGGCACACCGTCGCCCTGCGCGACGTGGCCTACGTGATCCGTGCCTGGCAGGAACCGCGCCCGCACGAAAAGGAAGGTGTCGTCCGGCATCGGGACGTGTTTCGGCGGCGGGTCGAGCGCGGCCGGTGCTTTCACCGGCCCTACCTGGGTTGCCGGGAGTTCGCGGCGCACTTCGGCCCGGCAGTGACGGGCAACGCGCATCCCATCGACGAAACGGTTGACTTGGGACCGATGCTCCTGGACTTGAACTACGATCCCGATGGCTCGGGTCGCGGAACACCCGTTTTCTTCGACGCCATGCTGCAAGAGGGGACGCTGGTCGAAGCGCGGAGCTCCCGCCTCCCCCGCCGTCCGTTGTCGCGAAAGGTCTGAGATGCTGTTCCGGCGACTCATGGAGTATGGCAAGGGACTGGAGGACGGGTACGCGTATTACCAGAGGGACGAGAGCACTCTCGTTGTAGACATCGACTCGACCTCTGGGAAGGTGCAGCCCATTCACATGGGCACTGAAGGGCAGCCACTCGCCGTCCCCAAGGTCAACAGAACGTCTGGGAACGAACCGTTCCTTCTGGTCGAGGGACCCGAGTACGTTTTCGGAATGCCTGTGGGCAAAGGAGAGAGGCGGGCGAGGCGGGCAGAAAAGAGACATGCTGCGTACCGGGAATTGCTGAACCGTTGCGCAGATGAGACCGGGAGTTCGGCAGTTGGAGCGGTGGCGGATCTGGTGTCGGACGCTGACGCGTTGTCCTTGTTGGAGGCACGCCTGTTGCCCGGCAAGGAGCCGAGAGTCCTGACCGAGAAGGAGGCCAAGCAGTGGATCGCCTTCCGCGCTGACGGGAGCTACGTGCATGACCAGCCGGATGTTGCAGCGTTCTGGGCACGGGAGGTCGAACGTTCATCGGCCACCGGAGAGGGCCGCTGCTCCGTCTGTGCCCGCAGAGGCCCGCTCGCGAAGAAGAACCCCGTGAAGGCCAAGGGTGTGGGCGCGGCTGCTGTCACCAGTGCCAACGAACCGGCGTTCGTGTCGTTCGGACTGGAGAAGCATGGTCCGAAGACCGAGAGGTATCGTACAACGTCGGTCTGCCTTTCCTGCGCCTACCGCGTCACCGTTGCGTTCAATGACCTCATGGATTGGAAGGCGGGCGGCGGTCGAAGCCTCGCCGCGACACACAACCGCGGCGGTAGCCACCGGATCGGGGATGCGAAGCTCGCCTACTGGTCAACCGGTGACCCGGGGTTCGCAGTGGACATCATGCGATGCCTAGAGAACCCGTCATCGGCTGATGTCGCTGAGCTGTTCCGGTCTCCTCGCACCGGCAGGACGGCGCTTCTCCCCGCAGACGCTGGCTTTCACTCATTCACTGCGTCGGGATACAAGTCACGGGTGGTGTTCAGGGACTGGATCGACGTGCCGCTCCGTGAGGTGCAGGCCAACGTTCATGGATGGGTCGAACGCGTGAACATCGTGGGGCAGAACGGGGAACCGGCTGCTGTCGGTATCGGCCAGCTGCTGGCTTCCACCGTGCACCCGCGCAAGGACATCAGGGCCGCCGATGGGCTTGCCCTCTGGCGCACAGCGCTGCTCGGCGCGCCCTTCCCGCAACGTTTGCAAGCAGCCGCGGTACGACGAGCCTCGGTCGAGCGGAGGATGACGACCTCCCGCGCCGCCATTCTCAAGGCCGCTGTGCTCGACCGCACCGGTCTTGCACTCCGAAACAACGACCATGAACTGGAGAACGACCGCATGAACGACGCATCGACCGGCAATCTGACGCGACTGAACCCGGACCATCCCAGCCCGGCCTACCACTTGGGCCGCCTGTTGGCGGTGCTCGACGACATCCAGTACCAAGCCCAGAAGATCAGGACCGTGGTCGACCGCAACGTCGGAGGCGCGACGAGTAGCCCGATGGCCGTGTTCCCGCGATTGCTGGAGATGGCGCGGAAGGCTCATCTGCCGAAGATCGAGAGGGCCGAGGAGACAGGGCGCCGACACATCCTGCAAAGACGACTGGAGGGGTTGATCCCTGAGAAGTTCCCCCGAAGGCTGGGATTGGAGGACAAATCGCTTTTCATGGTGGGCTTGTACCACGAGGAAGCCGACCGCCGGGCAAGGATAGCCGCCGCAATAGCCCAGAAGGAACGGGGCGGTGGGTAGGCTACTAATTCAATGGCGTGATCGCATCTACCTCGTTGCCGCCGCGGGTGCGACCGCTCCGTCAATGCAACCAGGCCGGGACAGCGCTCGAATGTGTTGGACCGCAAGGGCTTGTGATGGACAAGACACGATCGGAGGACGGATACCGGGATCGGGAATCTCCGGTCGTGCTACAGCGCTCGCATTCTCCGTCGTATGCGATGTCCGGCCATGGGGTTATGCTTATGGCTGTGCGCCCGGCGCCAGCGCCGGGCGAGGATTGAAACGCGGCGCTGCCCGGTCCGGTCAAGGTCGCCATTGCCGTGCGCCCGGCGCCAGCGCCGGGCGAGGATTGAAACGGCGGAACCTTGGATGATCCGGCCCACGTGGCGCTGCGTGCGCCCGGCGCCAGCGCCGGGCGAGGATTGAAACGCGCAATCCGTTCCGGAACCCGACGGCAGCAGGGGCGTGCGGTGCGCCCGGCGCCAGCGCCGGGCGAGGATTGAAACCGAGATCCCGTCCGCGACCGGAGTCAGCGCGTACTTCTTGTGCGCCCGGCGCCAGCGCCGGGCGAGGATTGAAACGAGAAGGAGTGACCGCGCCGTATCACCGTTTCCCCAGTGCGCCCGGCGCCAGCGCCGGGCGAGGATTGAAACTTCGGCGAGAGACGGTGGTAGACGCCCTTGTGGGCGCGGTGCGCCCGGCGCCAGCGCCGGGCGAGGATTGAAACTCGCGCCTGTCTTCTTGCGTGCGTGCGAGCGTCGCGCAGCGGTGCGCCCGGCGCCAGCGCCGGGCGAGGATTGAAACGGAAGCGCTGGACGATCCATGTTCCGCGATCATCAAGTGCGCCCGGCGCCAGCGCCGGGCGAGGATTGAAACGTGAGGGAGCTGGACAGCTTCGTGGTGAGACGTGCAGCGGTGCGCCCGGCGCCAGCGCCGGGCGAGGATTGAAACCGCCAGGGCATGCTCGATCTTCTCCAGGGCGCGGAGGTGCGCCCGGCGCCAGCGCCGGGCGAGGATTGAAACTTACCGCAGTCCAGGCAGGTCCACGTGGGCGCGTCAGGTGCGCCCGGCGCCAGCGCCGGGCGAGGATTGAAACACCCAGACCTTTACAAAATTGTCGAACAGATGGCCGAGTGCGCCCGGCGCCAGCGCCGGGCGAGGATTGAAACTGAATCATCGAGGGCAGCGATGACCTGCCTGGGAAAGTGCGCCCGGCGCCAGCGCCGGGCGAGGATTGAAACCTCGGACGGCTGGGACACGAAGCCCCACCTACACGAGTGCGCCCGGCGCCAGCGCCGGGCGAGGATTGAAACCTCGGACGGCTGGGACACGAAGCCCCACCTACACGAGTGCGCCCGGCGCCAGCGCCGGGCGAGGATTGAAACAAGGGCAACGAAGCGACCGAGTGGGGAACCCGGCTCGTGCGCCCGGCGCCAGCGCCGGGCGAGGATTGAAACGAGGATGCCGCCCCGCTGATTGATCTCCACCGCCATCCCGGTGCGCCCGGCGCCAGCGCCGGGCGAGGATTGAAACACGTTGTCGAGATACCGGACGCCGCCCGGCTGGCGGATCGTGCGCCCGGCGCCAGCGCCGGGCGAGGATTGAAACACTCACTGGATCGACCCTCAGTACGCCAAGGATCCCCGTGCGCCCGGCGCCAGCGCCGGGCGAGGATTGAAACTCATGGATCTCAAGCGTCAGGATGGTTCCTTCAACCGGTGCGCCCGGTGCGGATTGAAACGGCGATCCGCCCCAGCTTCGTTGAAGCCCCAAGCACCGCACGACGGGTATGACCAGAAAGAGGAATTCAGCTATGCGTTTCAACCGCCTATTTGACCTCAGACCTCGCGGAGCGATCTGAAAAGGCGCGGCGCATGACGAATTCGTACTGTTCGCGAGCACTTTCTAGCATATCGTCGGGCACCTTCGCCGGGAGATCTTTCGGCTTGACGGGACGCTTCCTGCCCCCATCTTCGGCGAGTGGCGGATCCGCACCATTTTCCCACAAGATGTCCGGTCGAGGGACCCGGTAGTAGTTTGACGGGTCACCGGGCTTTGTGGCTACTTTCGCAGTCTCGCGGGGATCCCGGACGAAGCGACCCAAGGCAGCTTGACAGTACTCGTCCAACAGCTCGATACACGCCCACCTACGCCCGGTTCGTTCACACACTTCGCCGGTGACGCAGCTTCCGGCAAACGGGTCAACCACCAAATCGCCGGGTTCGGTCAGCATCCGGATGAAGTACTCAGGGAGCGCCGCCGGGTAACGCGCCGGGTGCGGCTTGTGGCCCTTTTCCTCGCAATAGCGCAGGTAGAAGCTGTTGCTCTCCGTGTTCGGAATCGCAATGAGGTTGGGCGGGATGGCCGCACCGTTGTCAATGCTGAACTTGCTGCTGATGTCATGGCCGGACGGGCGCTTCTTCGCACGGTAACCTTTCGTCAGCAAATCCCGCATGCTCGGACTGTAGGGCTGGAGAACGCGGCGGTTGCTGGCTTTGGGCCAAGGAGTCTTGGAGAGCCACCAGACCGTGTTGACGGCGTCCTTCACTCTGATCCGGCGTACTGTCACCCACTCGGCGGGCGTTGGGAGTTTCGAGGGATTCCACCAATAGAACTCCTGTGCGAGGCGGAAGTCGAACTCCTCGCAAAGCATGATGAGCAGCTTGAAGTGGTAGAGGTTCCGGGTGGGGTAGCCCTTGTTCCAAGCTCCGCCGATGTCGATGACCAAGCTGCCGTTGTCCTTGAGGACGCGGTGAAACTCGGCGGCGAATGACTTGAACCAATCAACGTACTCGTCGGCCTCGACGTTGCCGTAGTCTTTCTTGCGAACCAAGCCGAATGGTGGGCTGGTCATTATGAGGTCCACGGACTCGCCGGTGTAGCTCGCCAGCACGTCGCGACTGTCCCCCTGAATGATCTTCCCCAAGGGGGTTTCGCGAAACGTAGTGAAGGCGGGCTGTGCTTGCGACATGGGCGGGCTCCTACAGTTCTAGTTTCTTGAGTTCCATCGCGTGGCCGGCCTCGCGATTGAACACATCGACGATAGCAGCGGGACGGGCCTCGATCAGGGCAAGATCGTCGCCATCCAGCATGACGACGCAGAGATTGGAGTCGGTCATGATCTTGTTGGCGTACCGCCGGGCGTCTTCGCTGATCTTGCCGGTCGACACCATGACGATCGCGTTGCTTTTGAGGAAATGTGTGAGCCCCACTTCCTTGGCTACGTCGTCCAGCGATACACGACCGGCGTTCTTGCACTGGACCTGCCACCGGGAGAAGACGAGCCTGGTGCTCTGGAATACGAGATCCACCTCGGCTCCACCGGTGGCTGCGCCGCGGAGGCGAGTCGCCACGTAGGTCAGGTCAATGAGGCGCATGAGCTTGAAGGCAAGCGCTTCGAGTGCGAGGCCGCGAATGTGTCGATCTTCCGCTCTCAGATCCGCGCGCACGTCCCGGAGCGACTTGCGCAAGAGGGGCCGCAGATCGGCATGGGTCAGGTGCTCGATCTGCTCGATCAACGGTGCGATGACATCGACCTCCAGCTTGTCCGTGGCCGTGACCATGAACGGCTTGGCACCCCGACCCGCCTTCTTCGTACCGCGCTCCAGCTCAATGTACCCCGCTTTCTCCAGCGGGTAGAGAACCTGTTTGGGAAGGTTCTTTTCGTTGAACGTCACGCCGTAGGTGGCGGCCGCGAGTCGTTCGATGTCGTTGGATGGGTGCGGGCCACCCCCGTCGATGTTGGCGAGAGCCTTGAGATAGGCGCGCTGTTGCGGTGAGAAGATGGCCAGAGCTTCGAACTCCTCCACGGCGATGCCGAGAATCTCGTTGAGGCGCGCCTGATCAACTCGGTAACCCGAGACGAGCACTCCGCCTTTTTCAAGCCAGAGGCGCATCGTGCTCATGTGCTTACCGCCGCGCGGCACAGCGATGCCTCGCTCCTGAAGCCACTGGCGGAGCTTGATGAGATTGATTCGCTCACCCGCGACATGCATGTCCAGCAGACACTGCACGAAGCTCATTCCGCGACAGTTCTTGAGAATGTGGCGGGCGAATGCCTCGAAGAGCGCTACTTGGTCGTGGCGGCTCGCATAGAGTGCCTCGCCCATCTCGGTGAGAGTGGCATCGGACTCGCCGATGAGCCCGTAGGCCCGGAGGGACAGCTTCGTATTGTTGGCGAGTTTGCGCTTGTTGTAATCGCTGGTCTTGTGTTCAGCGAAATAGCGATCTCTCACGGCCTCTTCGAAGGTATTCCAATCCGCACCGTGCTCCTGCGCCAACTCCAGTAGGACCGGGAGATCGATCCGGTCTGGCGAGAACTCGCTGCCGAACGGAAGATCGCTTCGTGGCATATGACCTCGGCTATGTGAACAGCGCGGAGGTCGCGACTCCGCTGATCGTTCGAGCAGCCACGGATGCGGCTGAACCGCTCTTGATGCCGCAGCTAACGTAAGGATCGCGGTGGATCGCCGAGGGTTCTTCCCCGTCCCCTTTCAGACCTCTTCGCGACATTTGGGCCACGGTTGTCTTCGACCTCTCGGCGTTCGATCCTCGCCCAAGCCGCTCCCGCCGTGCGAAGCGGACCCGCCACCGGCGACTCCGGTGTGTGACGCTGATCGGCGGCATGGGTTCCGAAGCGGATCCGTGCGCTGCGACGGGAAGCGGGATGGCTGAGCGGATCGGACCCGGCGTTGCCAAGCTTGCGGCCTCGGCTTCCTCTAACCGGTCCGTCGGGCTGTCCATGGGCTCTCCCTCCAAGTCACGAGTCGGCCAACCAATATAGCCCCCTCTCGCCGTCCCCAGCACCTGGCTTCGCAAACACGCAGTGTACTCATTGCGGTGACGTACCGACCGCTCCGGTCATTCCGCGAGACGCGCGCCAACCCCTCATAGCCGTTTCGAGATCCAGACCGCCCTGCCGACGACTTGGATCTCCCCGGCGAGCTGCTCGTGGCTGTCGTATTCGGGGTTGACAGGCTTGAGGACCACGCGGGGCGGGTCGGAGTGCGGCACATGCTCGATCCGCTTCGCGACGAGCGCGATGCCGTCCCAGATCACGAAGATCCCCGGCGGCGCGGGCACCGTCCGGCTCGCGTCGATCAGGATGTGGTCGCCGCTTGAGAGCAGCGGCTCCATCGAGTCGCCGTCCACCTCGATCATCCAGAGGTCGCCGGGATCGGCCCGGAGCCGGTGGCGGATGAACGAATCGGCGAACAGCCACGCCTCTCCGGTTTCCCGCAACGCACCGTTCCAAGCCTCCGTGCCCGGATCCAATCTGACATCGGCCTCCGGCACGACGCTGTAGCCGACCGGCGCGGAGTAGGCGTCGGAAGGCGGTGGCGGCCGCTTGGCGTGCGTCGAGAGCCGGTAGCTTCTGCCGTGCTTGAGGAGCTCGGGCCGGCAACCCAGATGCTCCGCCAGGATCTCGCGGTCGTCCTCGGCGAGGATCTTCGGCGTGCCCCTGTGAACGAACTGTTGCAGGTAGGCCTCGTTGCGGCCCATGGCAATCGACGCGGCCTGCAAGGTCGAGCCCTTCGTGGTCAGGAGCTGGAGTAGCCGCCGACGCACCGGATCGAGCCGCGCCGGGGCCGGTTTCCTTTTGTTTTTCATGGATTGAAATAGTCCCGATTCCGGGCGGCTTCGCAAGGCAGAGGGGGAAACCGCCGACCGACGGCCCGGCATCGCCTTACACGTCCGGATACGTGACCCGCCACTCGCTGGCCGGCGGCGCCGAGTCCGCCGTTTCCGCGCCTACCGCACAGGCCACCTTCAGATCGTTTCGGGAGACTGCCCGCAAGCGTGCGCGGGGGTGCTTCACCGCCCCGCTGGCGGCGGAGTCCAGCGCCAACTCGACGGTATTGGACCTCCTCGACGTTATCGACACTTAGGCGATCTCCTAGCTGTTGACTCCCCTGCGGACAAGTCTTCACCGTTTTCGCCATGAAGACGCGAGAGCAGTACGGCCATGGAGACGTTGGAGCGGTACTTCAACGCGCGCGTCGCCGCGTTTCTCGACCGCACGGGCATGCCGCCGACGACGTTCGGCATGAGGGCCGTGGGCGACCCGAACCTGATGCGCCAGATCGCCGCCGGGCGCTCGCTGTCGCTACGGATGGCGGACCGAATTCTGGCCTTCATCGACGGCTACGACGCGGACTCGGACGGCACGCGTGCTCCACCGCACCGCCACCGGCACCGCTGGTCGAAAGCAGCCGCGGGACGAACGAGAGGGAGTGGAGAGATGGCCGATAGGCCGAGCGAGAAGAGAACGGACGAGCCGATCCGCTTCATCCGGGCATCCGAGATCACGGCCCGGCTGGGGGTGGCGCGGCCGACGATCTACGGCTGGGTGGATGCGGGTCGCTTTCCCCCGCCGATCCACCTGGGTCCGCGCGCGGTCGGCTGGATCAGGTCGGAGTTCGACGCGTGGATCCACAATCGAATTGCCGAGACCCGGGGCGGTGGAGAGTCCGTCGCCCCAATGACCCTTCAGGGAAAGGACAGGAAATGATGAGAACGTTGCTGACGACGATGCGGACGACCGCGTGGGCCTTGCTGCTGATGCTGACGCCCGGTGCGCTCAACGCGCAGGGCACGAGTCCGTGGGTGGACGCGGTGAACGAGCTACAGACGCAGTTCACGGGACCGATCGCGCGCGGGCTGTCGCTGATCGCGATCGTGGTGGGCGGGCTGATGTTCGCGTTCGGCGAGGGCGGGAGCAAGCGCACGCTGGCCGGGATCATCTTCGGGATCGGGATGGCCGTGGGCGCGGTGAACTTCCTCGGCTGGCTGTTCTGATGCGGGGCCTCAGGCGCTGGGCCGGATACGCGGCGCTGAACCGTCCGCTGACGGTGCTGGGCGTGGAGCGGCGGCTGTTCCTGCTGGGCGCGACGCTCGCGGTCGCGGTATGGAACGCGACGGCCTCGCTGGTGGCGGGCGGCTTGGTGTTCGCGGGTTGCTACGGCGCGGGCTGGCTCGCGGGCCGGCGGGACCCGGCCATGCTGGCCGTGCTGAGGACCGCCGCCCGTTATCCGGCGCGGATCGATCCGGGCAAGTGGGCGGACGAGCCGTGGCATCTCCGCATCCGGACGGACTCGAAGTGAGAGTCGCGGAGGAACGCCGGGCCTACGAGGCGGCGGGCTCGCTGGCCGAGGAGCTGCCCTACTGGGGCTGGCTCGACGATGGCCGCACCTGCCTGACCCGTTCGGGCGAGTTGGTCGCGGCGGGTCGGATCCGGCCCGCTGTCACGGACGGCCGCACGCCCGAACAGATCGACCGGGTGCTCGGTCTTTGGCAGCGGTTGATGTCGGGCCTGAGTTCCGACACGCGCCTCCAGTTCCACATGCTCCGGCGCCCCGGCCTCGCCGAGGGTCTAGACGACCGCGGCTCCGACATCGCGTCCCTGTCGGGTCGCAAGCGAAGCGCGTTCCTCGCCGGGCGCGTCCAGCGGCTCGAAGCGTTCGTGGTCTGGTCGCACGACCCGGGCCTCCGCCCGGCGGGTGGAGGTTCCGGGCCGGGAATCTTGTCGCGGCTCGCGCGAATCCGGAAGCGCCGCAGCAAGACGGCAGCCACCTATCTGGCCTCGGAGATCGAGGCGGCCGCGGGCCGGTTCCGGGCGATGATCGACGCGGGCCGGTCGCTGGTGGCCGAGCACACGCCCGTCGAGATGCTGGGAGCCGTCGAGGCTTCCCGGCTTCTGTCCGAACTCGTCAACCGCCCCGGCACGTTCTGGGACGGCTCGACGGGCAGCGGCATGAACTGGCGGCTCGCGGTCTCGGAGCTGGAGGCGGAGCGGTCGCACCTTCGGCTCGACGGCGAGCCGGTGATCCTCTATTCGCTGCTGTCGCCGCCCGGGCAGGCGCACGCGAACCTGCTCAAGGACCTCTACTGCCTCGATGCCGTGACGACCGTCTCGCTCGAATGGCGGCCGTGGACGGTGGAGGCGGCGCGGCGCCGGATCCGGAGCGCCCAGCGCCACTACTTCTCTCGGCGCTACTCGATGATGGCGCACGCGCAGGACGCCCAGGGCACGGCGGCGGCGATGGTCGATTCCGCCGCTGCCGCCGAGTCCGACCGTCTGGGAGCGGCGCTCGTCGAACTCGAAGCCGACGGCGTGGCCTACGGCGAGGCGTCGCT
>JAPPMM010000056.1 GCA_028819075.1 Gammaproteobacteria bacterium | reverse complement strand
CCCTCGAAGCTGACGCCGATCTGTTGCCGGAGCAGGTAGGTTGCTCCGCGCCGGAGAGCGTCCCGAACCCCGTCAACATCCGGCACCGCCGCCAACGCCTGCAAGGAGAATCCGGTATCCCAGGAGGCGCTTCTCGCTCCTGTGACCCGCGCTCCGTCCTCCTCGTCCTCCCAGATCCAGCCGTCCAGCTGCTTGAGCGCCCGGCGGCAGTCGGTGTCGTCCGGATCATGCAGCCACAGCGCGAGGATGTTGATCAGACCGCTGACGGGCGAGATGCTCGCATGGCCGGTGGTTCGCAGCTCCCACCTGATGCGCCGGAGGATCGCGTCCACGCATCGCCCTCGGAGACGCTTGCCGTGGAACCGCTCGAACACCCTTGCAAACCCATATCCGGCCCGAAGCCACCCGCTGGGCCGGGCGTAGAGGTCTTCGTCACGCAACAAGTCGCGGCACTCGGAGAAGTCGATGTCCGCGAACGGCTGGGAAAACAACTCCTCCCGCAACGAAGCGATCACAGGTGTGACTGGCACCTGAAACCGCCGCGCGTAAACCGCCGCCATGGCCATGTAGATGAGCCGCGTGTGGCAGTACCAGTTGGCGGGATGCAGGGCGAACCAGCGCGGCAGGATCCACAGTTCCGGTAGGATGGGATTGACTCCGCGCCAGTCGTAGAGATTGAGGAGCGCCAGCCAGAACTTGCCCCAACTCGGGATGCCAGGAACGCCCTCCTCCCGTAGGAATCGTCGAGCCGACTCCACCAGTGGATCATTCCGCTCGACCCCGAGGAGCCGCACCGCCACATAGACCAGCGTCGTGACGAACAGGTGGGGAGCAGAGTGTTCGTGCAGACCCCAGGCACCCCCTTCGAGACGGGTTCGTTCGAAGGATCGCAGCACGCGCCGGCGGCGACCGGGCTTGAGCCGCCGTCCAAGGAGATGGTGCAGCAACACGTACTGCGCCGTGAGCATGGGACACCAGACCATCTCGCCCTCCCAGGCGCCATCCTCCCCTTGGAGACTCAGCAGTCGCGCACTCGCTCGACCCAAGGCCAGTCCGGCGTCTGGCGAAGTCACTTCCCGTGAGCGCACGGGACGCGCGTCGCCCGGACTCGGCGGCATCGAGGCCGGCAACGCTCGACCCAGGGAGTCCAGAACCCGCTCGTCCTCCATTCCCTTCTTCCTTGCCTTGCGCAGCAGCCTGACGCCGCGCAAGAGCCACCGGACGCGAATGGACAGCGCATGAACGGTGTCGCGGGTCCGGCGCCAAGCTGCCCGGTCGAAGGATCGCGGGATCTCTCGCGTGACCGCCTGCGCCAGTATCGCGCCTCCGGTGAGATTGAGATGGGCTGGCGATGTTTCTTCGCAGGCGAGCAGACGTATGGTCTGATCGCGGAACGAGGAGCTTGCCCGCCAACGCCGGTAGACCGCGCGTCTGACCGTCGCGGACTCGTACCGGTGATCGGCAAAGACCTCGTACAGCTCCATGGCGAGGAGTTCCGGAGTGTGGGTGGCCCTGAACCGCTTGCGCGCGAAGTCCTTGAAGCCCCCGGCCTCGGCCAGGGTGAGCGCGTCGCCGAACCCGAGCGTCATTCCCGAAGCCGTCATGGGATGATAGTGTCCGGCCGCATCGCCGATGAGCACTCGATGCGGGGTGCCGTACGTCACGCGCGGCCTGAGTTCATTGGCGGCAGTGTCGAACCTTCCCGCCCGCAGCGCCTCGACGAACGCGGGGCGGAGGGCTTCGGGAAGCAGGCCGACATAGGCATCCGAGAGGAAGCCGATCCGGTCCCGGGGGATCCACTGGTCCAGCGGGACGTCCACGATGATGCGGACGCAACGCTCTCCGAGCTGGTACATGAGAATGGGACCCGGCCCACCGAGCACGACATACCCGTAACCCTCCAGCGGCAGGCTCGCTCCGCTCGCCGTGACGCCGACCATGCGTGAGCAGGTTATCCGCTCGGTCGATACGCCCAGCGACCGGCGCACGGTCGAAGCCCGGCCGTCGGCTCCCACGATCCGCCCCGCAGTCACGGATTCCTCGGCTCCGTCACGGACAAAGGCGACCCTGCCGTCTTCCACCGAACGCACGCGGGCACTGTGAATGAAATCGACATCCGGTTCGTTCTTGACGTTGTTACGCAGGGTCGAGACTACCGCCTCGTGCTCGCACGACAATCCGTGAGATCCGTTCGCATAGGGAAGAACGATCGGGTCGGAGCCGTCCTCGGGGAGCACGACGAACCCCTTGCCCCTCGTGCTGCGCGGATGCTCTTCCAGCTCTATGCCCAACTCGTGAAGGATCCGCACGGCGGGCGGATGCAGCCATTCCCCCGCCATTCGTCTCGAAGACTTGAGATTCGCTTCCAAGAGGGCAATGCGAGCGCCCTTGCGCGCGTGGGCGATGGCGCACAGGCTGCCCACCGGACCCGCGCCTACGATGACCACGTCGTAGTGCCGCGAGCGGGTGGCGTTCACCGGAAGACGCTCGCGTCCGCGCAGCGGTGACATTGGACCCGGCACGGCGTGTCGGGACCCGTGACCCAACCGCCGCAATCCGGGGCCTTGCCGCCGCCGGATCCCCTCAGCGCGCCGTGATGCTGCTCATCCTCAACGATTGGGGCGGCGAACACCTCGGTTGGCTGGTGGGAGGCGGCGGGCGACACCATGGCGATGGTGTCAACCGGAACCGCATTGCCTGCGTGGTTCATGGGCCGGAGCACCTTGCGGATCGGAAGCCAAAGGCTTGGATCCAGAGGTCATGTGAGTGTGAACTGAACTAGGCCAGCGGGGCTCGCGTCCGAAGCGACCAGTCGTCCGTGGAGTCCAGTGTCTCCAAAGATGTCGACTTGGACCAGTTTCGTTCAACAGCGGACGAGGCTGAATGGCGCGGCCCTCTTAGCCAGTAGGCGCGGTGCCCTCCGGGAAGCCCTGGCAACACCTTCCGGCTGCGGAACCCCCGTCATTAGATTGAAGATGAGGACCTCGCACGACCCTGGGCCAAGGAGACGGAACATGGAAACCGTAGAAGCCGTGCTGAACGTGGATCCCGCGGTCCACGCTGCTCGTGAAGCCGGTCGTTCAGGCCCGGTCTTCAAGGTGTGGACGTTCGCGTTGGCCATGATGGCTGCGGGACTCACCTGGGTGGTCCCGGTGTCCGCTCAGCAGACGGGCACCATTACGGGCACCGTGGAGGACGCGGAGACCGGCGAGCCGCTGGCCAGTGCGCAGATCAGCGTGCCCGCGCTCGGGATCGGAGTGCTCTCCAGCGGAAAC